>JAHZJB010000098.1 GCA_022601135.1 Actinomycetes bacterium
GCACACCGAAAGTCTTCTCCGCGAAGGCAGCCACGACTGCGGCGGGAATCCAGGGGGCGCCGGGGCGCACCTTGATGTCGTCGGCCTCGCGCGGCTCGGGTTGAACCTCGCGCAGCGCCGCGACGTAGGACTCGTAGACCGGGTTGGTGTCGGCCGCAGCGATGGCGGCGGCGAGTTTGGAGCGCACATTGCCTGATAGGGCGTTGGTGGCCGGGACTAACTCGTCGGGGTCGGCCAGGCTGGGGTAAACCAAGCCGTCGAGCAACGCCCGGGCGTCGTGGGTGCCGACTCCGAGCAGGGTGGCGATGAGGTCAATGTCGACACCGCGGGTGCGATCAAGGCTCATCGCCAGGGCTTCTTCGGGCGTATCGGCGGTGGCGCGTTCGACGGCGGCGGTGAGCACGTCGCGGGTGAAGATGGGCGCTTTGACGGCAGTCCCGGTGGCTTCGTCGAAGAGCTCCAGCGACGAAACGTCAGCCCAGCCGGGGTCATAGCGCATTCCGCCATCGAGGTGGCGGAACTTTTTGAAAGGCGCTGGCGGCTCGGCAGCCTTGGCTTCCCACGTCTCGATTTCCTCGGCGGGTGCCCGACCGGTGTAGGGCCGTCCCGGTTCGCCTTCCTTTTCACGCCAGTTGGTTTCCTGGGCGGCGAATCGTCGCTCCTGTTCCTTTTGACCGCGGGTTCGGCTGACCCATACGAACCGGTTGAGTGGGCCGCGCTTTTGCACATAGTTGTCGTAGAGGGTGTTCAGATGGGCGCGCAGCGCAACACGGTCCTGCTCGGGTTCGCCGTTGCGCTGAGCGGCAATGAGTTTGGTGGCGACCTCGCGCAGCGCGATGAGTTCGCGGGTTTCCTCGATGAGGGTTTTGGGGGTTTTGTTGTCCTCCCAGTGGTGGCCGGCCCAGTAGTCGATGCTGGAGGTCGCAGCGTTGTAGCGCAGCGTATAGCGCGGTGGGTCGGCGACCTGAGTGTCCGGTACGCGTAGCCCCGGGGTGAACAGTGTTGGTGCACAGGCTGTCAGGTGCTCACTGCGCGCGCTCAGCGCGTGCCCGCGGGCTACCGCCTCAGCAATCAGCGGCTGGAGGTAGCCACGGATTTGATTGGACAACAGGTGAGCGGTGACGCCGGTAACAGCGAGCTGCGCTGAGCCGTGCAGGCCGCGACCGAGCTCCATGGCGCCGAGCACCCGCTCCGGGTTGTTGACGAAGTAGGCGTTGACGGGAAGCTCGTCGCGGTCACCGCTTAAGGGGTCGACCAGTTCAAATGGTTCTGCGTTGATCCAATCGAGAGTGTCGAGGCTGACCCCAACATGGGGCTCGCGGCGACGGAAGATCAAGAGGTCAGTCACAACGTCGGTGCCCGCGACTCGACTGAACGCTTGGGAGGGCAACCGCAGGCCGGCGATCAGGTCGGCGGTGGCTGCAATATCTTCGCGGGCAGCCGTTTTCACCGAATCCATCGTGTACCGGCTGGTCACCACGGCGACGTAACCGCCGGGCGCGACCAGGGCCAACGATTTGATGATGAAGTGGTTGTGAATGTTGTGACGGCGCGGGTTGTGCACCGGGTCGGTCAATGCGTAGCGGCCAAAGGGAACATTGCCGATCGCGGCGGCGAACGCGCCATCTGGGACGCGGGTACTTTCAAAGCCTTCGTGGCGGACGTGAGAGGAGGGGTAGAGCAGCGCGGCGATCGCCGCGGTGATGTCGTCGGCTTCGACACCGACCATGGCGGCGCCTTCGGGGGCGTGACCGATGAATGTGCCGCTTCCACAACCCGGTTCGAGCACACGGCCACCGGAAAAACCCGCCGCGCCTAGTGCATCCCAGATCGCAGAGACTACTGCGGGGTCGGTGTAGTGGGCATTGAGTATGGAGGCCTGGGCGCGACGGTACTGCTCAGAGGTGAGGAGGCTGGCAAGCCGGGCGCGTTCAGCAGTGAAGTCCTCGGCGTGTGGGTCGAACACGTGGGGTATGGCGCCCCAGCCAGACCACGCGGCCAGGATGCGCTGCTCGGGCTGTGTTGCTGGCCGTTGCGCGTCGCGCAGCGTGTGCACCAGCTCGATGGCGGCGATGTTGGCGCGGGCGCGCGCTTTGGCGCCAGAGGGGACCAGGACCTCGGTGCTGGCCGGGAAGTCCGTGGCGCCGAGGAACTCCTCGGCCACCTCGGCCGGCGCCAGCGCAGGCGGCTGGGGCGTCGCAACCTCGGCGGCCACAGGATCGGCCGCGTCGACGAAAGACGCTGTCACGGTGGCGGTGTCGGTGAAGTCGTCGAACAGTGAGGCTTCCGCGGCTACCGCTGCGGCAGTCCGTCCGTGCGGAGGTCCAGGTAAATCATCTGCGCCAACTCGGCGGTCAGCGGGTCCTCGCGGCGGTCGGGTAGCGGAAGGCCGTCCTCGGCCCGCGCCGCCGTCAGGTAGCCCGCCTTGATCCGGAACGGCCCCGAAAAGTCCGGGGCGGGCCACAGGCGGTCGATCAGAGCTTCGAGGTTCTCGCTGGGTTCGCTCTGATACACCGGGTTTGTCCAGCGCTGCTCCCATCCGATCTGAGAGCGGTCCAGGATCGGGGTGGGGATCTCCCACGCCTGCGGGGTGTCGTCTGTCGCGGTCAGTTCGTAGAGTTCGTCGTGGAGCACCGTCTGTGCCGCCTGCTTCCTGGCCGACGCCAACAACGCCACGTTGGTCGCGTGGCTGGGCGTCTGACCGTTGCGGTGGCGAATCCACATCGTGATCGCCTGCTCCCACAGCTGCTCGGCCATACTGGCTGCCATCGAGCTGATCTTGTCGGCTTCGGCTGTCAGGAACTCGTTGCGCTGCTGCGGTGTCCACTCCTCGGGCAGGCTCAGATCGGTCGAGTAGACGGTTTGCACCGTTTTGAAAATCTCGGGGTCGATCATCGTCGTCGCCTGCTTCCTCGAAGATGCTGAACAGATCCTGTTGATTGGGATCCTGCGGTCGCTTGCGACCCATATTGTCCTCTCCTGACTGACTGTGGCGGGGTCCGGATAGCCACAGGCGGCGAAGAACCTCCGCAGCGCCTGGTCGCTGAGGACCTTGGGTCTGCGGTCTGCGGTCATGGCGATCGCAGCGTCACCTGCGGTTGCCGCACGTGGGTGTCCGTGAGCGCCGCAGTGCCGGTGGGCTCCCCGCAGCCGCGCAGACCGAACTCTTGCCATGGCACGAAATGTGCGCAGCGCAGGGGCTGCGGGCACCAGAAACCCCAGGCCCGGTGGCGGGGTCCGGTAACGATCACCGTTGTCACCGGGCCGCCGAGCAGCTCGACCTGGTGACGCGAACTCGCGCGACGGATCGCCACGGACCCGGGTTTACGAATCAAGGTGCGGCGTTCACCGATCTCGCGGTAACGCCCGCTGAGCACGATCGACAAGAAATGCCATGGGTGATCATGGGGGGCGCTGGGGTCAGAGCTGCAGAATCTGTGCAGGTAGACGTTGATGAACGGGTTGCGTGGCAGCAGGTACCAGCGCATCAGGTACGGGGTCGCCGGCGGGCCGATCACCTGATGCGGTTCACCGCTGCGCAACTGGGCAAACCATCCGCGGGTCGCCGAGATGTTCATCTGTGCGACCCCGCCGTTATCGCCGCCCGCATCGTCTCGCAGAGGGAGCCACGTCGGCGTGACGACAAGGCTGCAACGCGCAGCAGCCTTTCGGCCAGTAACGCCGCGCTCTGCGAATCAGCCCCGCCGAGGCGGTGGCAGATGCGGGCTGCCTGACGCCAGCTCGCATCTATTGCAGCATCGCCGCCGTCGACAGCGTGACGTACCCATCGGATGCCGCCGCCGTTGCCTTGCGGGGATGCCGCCAGCAGCAACCCGGCCAACGGTGCCGCCGCGACTGACGCCCAGAATTCCTGGCCGCTAGTTGGACGCAGAACACGGTTCAGGAGCCCTTCTGCGGTGACGAGGGCATCTAGAGGTCCGGTGATGACCGTCGTTGGATCACCACCGACCGCCCAAGCAAGTCCACTGCTTTGGCGGCAGGTGCACGCTGATTGTGCTTCGACGTACTCCCAGCAGCGGACACGTTTGTTGGCTTCGGCCCGCAGACGGCGGACCTGTCCGCGGATGCGAAACGCATTCGCGGCTCGGTAGACCTGGTCGACGATCAGAGGCCTATCCCTACCTCGGTTGAGTAGCCGCATCAGGTCCGTTGTGGTGACTGGGCAGCCGATACCCCGCAGGGCGGCCAGCACTTCGGCGGTCAGTGGCGCGGCGGGCATGGGTAAGTCCATGGGTTGTGGTGCGCGACGACTGCACTCGGCGCGCCTAGCAGTGCTTCGAGGTCAGCGATTTCTTGATCGACTGCCGGGTCGCGTACGGCGATCCAGGACCGCGCAGATGTTGGGGTAGATGTGCGCCATTCGGGGAATGCCGCGCAGTGCACGGCCTCGCGGATCGCCTCGTTGCGCCGCAGCTCAGCCTCGGACGGGCCGTCCATCCCGGCGGCGACAAATTCCAGTTGCCTGCGCGCGGCGGCACGCTGCTCGGCGGTACCGTGAGCACCCCCTGGAGCGACATCCACACCGCCCCAGACGCCATTGGTCATCCCCGAGTCCAGGGCCGTACGGGCGCAGGAGCGGCGCAGTGGGCAGTTCCCGCAAATCCGCTTGGCCTCGTCGTACTTCCGTGCGTCGAACCAGTCGTCGGGGTCGAAGTAGGCGCACAGCCCGTTGTCTTCAACTGATATCGGATTGGCAAACAAACGTCCCATCACACACCTCCACCGTTGTGCCGTAATTGGTTGTTAATAGGGTCATACTTGCATACGAGACGGATCATACCCACACCATCGCGGATTTGCGCAGGACTAGCCTCGGGTTGTCCACTTCGAATCGCGACACCGACACGGTCGGGTACCCCGACCGCGGGTAGAA
>JAHZJB010000099.1 GCA_022601135.1 Actinomycetes bacterium
CCGTGCACCGACACACACGCGCATTCGCCGGCGGCGTACAGTCCCGGGACGACGGTGGTGTTGTCGCTGAGCACCTGCCCGTTGACGGTGGTCGGGATACCACCCATCACGTAGTGGCATGTCGGATACACCGGGACCAGTTCGTTGACCGGATCCACGCCCAGGTAGGTACGGGCGAATTCGGTGATGTCGGGCAGCTTGGCCTCGAGGACGTCAGCGCCCAGATGGCGCACGTCGATGTAGACATAGTCCTTGTCGGGTCCGGCGCCGCGGCCCTCCAGCACCTCGAGCACCATCGAGCGGGCCACGATGTCGCGTGGAGCCAGGTCGACGATCGTCGGCGCGTAGCGCTCCATGAACCGTTCGCCGTCACCGTTGAGCAGTCGGCCGCCCTCACCGCGAACGGCCTCGGAGATCAGGATGCCGAGACCCGCCAGACCCGTCGGATGGAACTGGTGGAACTCCATGTCCTCCAACGGAAGTCCCTTGCGGAAGATGATGCCCAACCCGTCTCCGGTCAGCGTGTGTGCGTTGGAGGTCGTCTTGTACATCCGGCCCGATCCGCCGGTGGCGAAGACGATCGCCTTGGCGTGGAACACGTGAATGTCACCGGTGGCCAGCTCATAGGCGATGACACCGGTCGCCACCGGGCCGGCCGCCGTCTGCGTCATGGCGATGTCGAGTGCGTAGAACTCGTTGAAGAACTCGACGTCGTGCTTGACACAGTTCTGGTACAGCGTCTGCAGAATCATGTGCCCGGTGCGGTCTGCGGCGTAGCAGGCGCGGCGCACCGGCGCTTTGCCGTGGTCGCGGGTATGCCCGCCGAAACGGCGCTGATCGATGCGCCCTTCGGGGGTTCGGTTGAACGGCATCCCCATCTTCTCGAGATCGAGCACCGCGTCGATGGCCTCCTTGGCCATGATCTCGACCGCATCTTGGTCAGCCAGGTAGTCACCGCCCTTGACGGTGTCGAACGTGTGCCACTCCCAGTTGTCCTCCTCGACGTTGGCCAGCGCGGCGCACATTCCGCCCTGTGCCGCACCGGTGTGACTTCGTGTCGGGTACAGCTTGGTCAGCACCGCGGTGCGGGCGCGCGGGCCCGCCTCGACCGCGGCGCGCATGCCGGCCCCGCCCGCCCCGACGATGACGACGTCGTGTCGATGTTCTTGGATCAAGGTTGTCGTCTCCTTCTAACGATCGGGAAGATCAAGAGATGGTCGCGTCGAAGGTCAGCAACACGTAGGTGCCCAGAACCAGCGTGAACGTCACCGACACCGCCAACAGCGTGTTGAGCCAGAACTTGGTGGAGTCTTTGCGCGCATAGTCGGCGATGATCGTGCGCATTCCGTTGCCACCGTGAAGTTGTGCCAGCCACAGCAACAACAGGTCCCAGATCTGCCAGAACGGGGACGCCCAGCGCTCCGCGACGTAGTTGAAGTCGATGCGGTACACACCACCGTCCCAGATCAACCCGATGAACAGATGCCCCAGGGCCAGGAAAATAAGCACGACGCCCGAGAACCGCATGAACAGCCAGGTGTATTTCTCGAAATTGGGCATCCGGCCGGCGCGCTGCGGCGACCGTGGGTTATCCAGGCTCGCGGGCCGGTCGTAACTGCGCTGCATGACCGGTGCCGGACCACCGCGGTCGCTGATGTGGTCGTAAGGATTCTCGCCCCTGTTGCCGCCGCTCACAGGAACCGCTCCGCCATGTGCATGCCGATCACGCCGAGGGCCGGGATGAAGACCGCCAGCCAAACGCCGGCGACGATCCACAACATCAGCCTTTGATACTTCGGACCCTGATGCCAGAAGTCGATCAGGATGACGCGCACCCCGTTGAGGGCATGGAACAGAACCGCGGCGACAAGTCCGATCTCCATCAGGCCGACGATCGGTGTCTTGTAGGTTTCGACTACCTCGTTATAGGCCTGCGGACTCACCCGCACCAACGAAGTGTCGAGCACGTGGACGAACAGAAAAAAGAAGATGGTCGCGCCGGTGATGCGGTGCAGCACCCAGGACCACATGCCTGGATCGCCACGGTAGAGCGTCAGTCTTCGCGATCTGGCTCGCGGAGCGGGCAGATCCCCGCTTCCGGGGGTCAGACTGGATGTCTGAGTACTCATCTGGCCTCCAACGCCATCGGTGAACACTCGGGGCGGAGTCCACGACTGGGCCCGGACCGCCTCCCGAGCCCTGTGCCGACTCTAACCCCAGGTCATGTTGCTCATCGAACTACCGTCGGCCGATCGGTGTGCCCGATTCGCGAAAGTTAACGTTATCTGTTTGAACAAAGACGTCGGCGGACGAAATTCCCGAATCTACTGAGCAGCATGCTTGAAGGAGCTGTGATGGCCGGAGCTATCGATTGGAAAGCGTTGCGAGACCGGGCATGCGAGATGTCGACTATGGCCTACGCCCCTTATTCCCGTTTCCCGGTGGGCGCTGCGGCGCTGGTGGACGATCTCCGAGTGGTTGCCGGGTGCAACGTGGAGAACGTCTCCTACGGTTTGAGTCTGTGCGCCGAGTGCGCCGTGGTCTGCGCTCTGCGCTCCACCGGCGGCGGCCGGCTGATCGCATTGTCGTGTGTGGACGGCACGGGCCACCCCTTGACGCCGTGCGGGCGGTGCCGACAGGTGCTGCTTGAACACGGTGGGCCTGAACTGCTCATCGACCACCTCGACAAGCCGCGGGCGTTGTCGGAACTGTTACCGGACGCCTTCGGCCCGGCGGATCTTGCCCGGGTGCACAGGGCATGACCGTCTTCGATGCTCCGACGGTCATCCGTACCAAACGGGATGGTGGCACCCTGTCGGACGCGGCCATCGATTGGGTGATCGACGCCTACACGCGTGGCCGGATCGCCGACGCGCAGATGTCGGCGTTGCTGATGGCGATCCTGCTGCGCGGCATGACCAATGCCGAGATCGCCCGCTGGACTGCCGCAATGGTCGATTCGGGGGAGCGGTTCGACTTCTCCGATCTTCGTCGGTCCGACGATCCCCGCGGTCGGCTGCGGTTGGTCGACAAGCACTCCACAGGCGGCGTGGGGGACAAGATCACGATTCCGTTGGTGCCCGTCGTCATGGCGTGTGGCGGCGCGGTGCCCCAGGCCGGGGGGCGCGGGCTCGGCCATACCGGCGGCACGATCGACAAATTGGAGTCCATTCCCGGGTTCACCGCCGAGATCACCAAAGCCCAAATCCGCCGGCAACTCTGTGACCTCGGCGGGGCGATCTTCGCGGCCGGCGAGCTGGCACCTGCCGACCGCAAGCTCTACGCACTGCGGGACGTCACCGCCACCGTCGATTCGCTGCCGTTGATCGTCAGCTCGGTGATGAGCAAGAAGCTCGCCGAGGGTACCGGCGCGCTGGTGCTGGACACCAAGGTGGGTTCCGGGGCCTTCTTGTCCACCGAGGCGGAGTGTCGCGAGCTGGCTCGCACGATGGTCGAGCTGGGCACCGAGCACGGGCTGCCCACCCGTGCGCTGCTCACCGACATGAACACCCCGCTGGGCCGAACCGTCGGCAATGCCCTGGAGGTCGTCGAATCGCTGGAGGTGCTCGCCGGCGGCGGCCCCGACGATGTGGTCGAGCTGACGCTGGCGCTGGCGCGCGAAATGCTCGACATCGCCGGGCTCGACGCCGTCGACCCGGCGCAGACCTTGCGCGACGGGTCCGCGATGGACCGGTTCCGGGCGCTCGTCGCGGCCCAGGGCGGTGACCTGTCCGCGCCGCTTCCCCTCGGGGCGCACACCGAGACCGTCACGGCAACCGGTGGTGGCACGATGGGGGACATCGACGCGATGGCAGTGGGTTTGGCGGTGTGGCGGCTTGGGGCCGGCCGCTCCGAGCCGGGCCAGCGGGTTCAGTTCGGAGCCGGGATGCGCATCCACCGCAGGCCGGGTGATCCGGTCGCCGCGGGCGAACCGCTGTTCACCCTGTACACCGATACCCCGCAGCGACTGCCCGCCGCGCTCGCGGAACTTGAGGGCGCGTGGAGCGTGGGCCCGTCCTCGGCCGACCGCCCGGCCACCCGGCCGCTCATCATCGACCGGATCGTGTGAGGAGCACCCCGTGACGACACCGTTGACCCTGGACAACATCCGCCGAGCGCCCAAGGCGCTGCTGCACGACCACCTCGACGGTGGGCTGCGGCCCGCGACGGTGCTCGAACTGGCCGACGAACACGGCTACGCCGGGCTGCCGGCTACCGATGCCGACGCGTTGGCGACGTTCTTCCGTAATGCCGCCCACAGCGGGTCGCTGGTGCGCTACCTGGAGCCTTTCACGCACACCGTCGGCGTCATGCAGACAACCGAGGCGCTGCATCGCGTGGCCTACGAGTGTGTCGAGGACCTGGTCGCCGACAACGTCGTCTACGCCGAGATCCGGTTCGCTCCCGAACTGCACATCGAGGGTGGCCTGTCCATGGACGAGGTCGTCGACGCGGTGCTGGCCGGCTTCGCCGCCGGGGAGAAGGCCGCCGTCGCAGATGGGCGTACCGTCGTGGTCCGCTGCCTGGTCACCGCGATGCGGCACGCTGCTCGGTCCCGCGAGATCGCCGAGTTGGCCATCCGCTTCCGGGACAAGGGCGTGGTGGGGTTCGACATCGCCGGCGCCGAGGCCGGGTATCCGCCAACGCGGCATCTGGACGCCTTCGAGTACATGCGAGGCAACAACGCCCGCTTCACGATTCACGCCGGAGAGGCGTTCGGCCTGCCGTCCATCCATGAGGCGATCGCGTTCTGCGGGGCCGACCGGTTGGGCCACGGGGTGCGGATCGTCGACGACATCGCAGTCGATGCTGACGGGAAGGCGACGCTGGGACGACTGGCGTCGCTCCTGCGGGACAAGCGGGTTCCGTTCGAGATGTGCCCGAGCTCCAATGTGCAGACCGGCGCGGTGGGCAGTATCGCCGAGCATTCCTTCGACCTGCTGGCCCGACTGCGGTTCCGGGTCACGGTCAACACCGACAATCGGCTGATCAGCGATACCACCATGAGCCTGGAGATGCTGCGGCTGGTCGAGGCGTTCGGCTACGGATGGAGCGACCTGGAGCGGTTCACGATCAACGCGATGAAGTCGGCATTCCATCCGTTCGACGAGCGATTGGCGCTGATCGACGACGTGATCAAGCCGCGGTACGCGGTCCTGGTCGGCTAGCTCGTCCCCCTGCGCCCCCTGCCCCTGCGCTGCCCCCCTGTGCCCCCTGTGCCGCGAGCGCGCGTGTCGGTGCACCGACACGCCGCTAGCGATGGCATTTTGCGCGCGTTCACGCCGGCCGAGCGGGCTACTCCTGGCGGAGGCGGGACTCGACGAAGCGCTCCAGGGACTCCCACTGGTCGACCGCGTCGGCGTAGGGCGCGCTCGGGCGGCGCACCGAGTCGGGTTTGAGCACGTAGGCGATCAGCCGGCCCAGCGGCTGATCGGGAGCGAGCTTGGTCGCGACGCTCGCCTCCTCGGCGTAGTCGCCGACGTCGCGTAGCAGCTCCACCGCCAACTCCAGCTGATCGCGGTCCAGCGCATCGGGGCCTTCGGCCAGTTCGTCGACGATGTCGGTGAGCACGTAGATGTTGTCTTCGGTGATCTCGATACGCAACGAGCCATCGGTGGCGGCTGTGCGGATGTCGTCGTAGGTGGCCAGGTCGGACAGGTCGTGGTCGTGTTCGTCGGCGAGGTAGCGCGCCAGCGCGCGCTCCGATCCGAACACGCTGATGCGCCCGTTGCGGCCGAGGAATATCGGCCGGTCATCGAGGTAGCAGCGCAGGGTGAAAAATGAACCGTTGCTGGTCATGAGGCGGACCGGGTCGATGCCCACGCGCTGCCAGAAGTTTTCGTCGCTGCCGAGCACTTTGTGCTCTGCGGCAGCGGCCAAGTCCGCCGACTCCTCGTCGGTGTCGACGACATCGTCGATCACGACCTCCAGCGGGTCGTCGTCCTCGGGTTCCGGCGCGTCGAGCTCAGCCTGGGCTTTTTCGACCTCTGCGGCCTCGACCTTGGGGGTGGAGATGATCTCGTCGATCGCATCGACCACTTTGTCCCAGCCGCGCGCGATGATCTTCGCGATCTCGGCCCAGCGTTTCCGCCCGGCACGACCGCTGAACGCCTCCACCCCGCCTCCGACGGTCCCGAGCATCGGGTTGCCGTTGAAGAACTTCGTGACCGACGGCAGCTCGCACACCGTTCCGATCGACGAGACGACGGCCATCGCCCCGTGCAGTTCCTCCACGCTCTCCTGGGTCGGTTTGTCGGCCAGCAGCTCCTCGAAGCCGGCCAGGTCGTGCGAGTGCTCGTCGCCGGGATTCAGCTTGTGGGCGTTGGCCTCGGTGAGCCGTGCCCAGGCTGGGTGGTCGGCGATGTCGTTGTCGGTGCTGGTCCGCACGAACGCGGTCAGTTCGGCGACGGATTCGAACACGTACAGGTCTTCGTCCTTGCCGAGGAAGGCCTCCCACTCGTCGCCCTCGGCGCGCCACCGCGGAGCCCACAGTGTGTATACGTCGCCCTTGGTCAGCCTCAGCCGGATCGGCACGATGTCAGCAGCCATGCGGCACAGCCTAACCAGGGGGCCATTCAGGACCGACGGGTGTGGGCTTCAGGTTGATGAAAGCCAGCCGGCCATTTCCCGTACCTTCGCTGCGCAAGTGCCAACCCGGAGGGTGCCCTGGCTACGCAGTGGGTCGCCAGAAACCCTGAAAGCCCTGCCCCGCGTTGGCGGTTCTGATCGGGGACAATTGCACCGGGTCGCCCGCTTCGATCATGGTGCCGGCGCCCACGATCATCGCGACGTGGCCGTCCCACACCGCAAGATCTCCGGGACGGAGTGAACCCGCGGCCACGGCAGCGCCCACGTCCTGGTCCTGGGCCAGGCGCGGAATGTTCAGCCCCGCTTCGTGATAAGCCCACTGGGTCAGTCCGCTGCAGTCCAGCCCTGCGTCGGGCGTGGTGCCACCCCACCGGTAGGGCACTCCGAGCTGGGTGAGCGCATGCCGCACGGCACTGGCGGCGACCGCGTTGGGCGCTAACACCACGGTGCCATCGGGCAACCGCACGGCCAGCCCGTCGCCGAACATCGCCTCGTCCGCCGATTCACGCAAGCCTTCTCGGGTGAATCCAGCCAGGTCGGCGAACCCGGCGGCGCCGCCCCACCCGGCGGGTGATGCCAGGGGCGCGCCGCCGAAGCCGGAGCCGCCACTCGACTCGGCGTCGCGCAATCCCGCCGGCACGATGGCGGACGTGGGGCCTGCCGGTGCCGCGGAATCCAGCGCGGCGGCGTGCCTGTCGAGTTCGGCGAGTAGCTCCTCGACCACCGAGATCGCCTCGGCCAGCGAGCGCCGCGCCTCGGCCAGCAGCTCCTCGGCGCCCCCCGGGGCGTCGAGGTACGACTCCAACTCACTCGCTCTCGCCTCGAACTCGTCGACGATGGCCTGCAGGCGCCGGTGCGCCCGGGCTACCGCCCCGGCGACCACTTCAGCCCTGGCTCCCAGGTGTCCCGCGCTCTCGGCGGCGTCGGCGATCGCCGCGGCCGCCCTCATCGCGAACCCGGCGGCGGCGTCGGCGCCCACCCCCGACCAGCCGGGGCCGATGCGGTTCCACGCCTGACCGGCAGCGGCCGCGACCTCGGCTAACCCGCGGTGAACCTCGGCAAGCGCTGCCGTCGGGTCGGCTGCGGGGTCGCTCGACCATCCTGGGCCGACCAGCGCCTGGAGTCGCCGGATGGGGACAGCCAATGCCGAGACCAGGGCGCTGGGCATCACCAAGTGCCGGTGATCCGGTTCCCGGCGTCTTCGTCGGTGCTCACGTAGGCCTGTGCCGCGCTCCACGCCGCGAGGCGTGCACCGGCAAGCGAGACGCTCAGCTCGGTGACCCGACGCGCCTCCCGTTCGGCGGCCCTGATCAACGCTGCGTCGAACCGGGCTCCGACCGGACCGAACATCGAGCTGGACGTCGACGCGGACTCGGTGCCCAGCGCGGTCAACCGCGCGGCGAGCGACTGTAGGTCCGCGGCGTGGCCGGCGGAGGCCGAGCCGTAGGCGCGAATGAGGTCGGTGTCTGCGGACAAACGGGCGTGCATAGAAGTTAGGACGCGGGAAAACGGCGTTCGGTTCCCGTTAAGGTCAGAAATCATGGACGTGCGCGTTGTCGACCACCCGCTGGCCGCTGCGCGGCTGACCAACCTCCGTGACGAGCGCACCGACAACGCGGCGTTCCGAGCGGCGCTGCGGGACCTCACCCTGATGCTCGTCTACGAGGCCACCCGGGACCTGGCTGTCGACAACATCCCGGTGCGCACCCCGATGGCCGACACGGCGGGGGCGAAGCTGGCCAAGGCGCCCCTGCTGGTTCCGGTGCTGCGCGCCGGCCTGGGCATGGTGGATCAGGCGCAGGCGCTGATCCCCGAGTCGAGAGTCGGGTTCGTGGGAGTGGCCCGCAACGAGGAGACACACCGGCCCATACCGTATCTGGAGTCGCTGCCCGACGATCTGAGCAGCCAGCCGGTGATCGTGCTCGATCCGATGCTGGCGACCGGGGGTTCGATGGTGCACACCATCGAGCTGCTCTACGCCCGCGACGCCGTCGATGTGACAGCAGTCTGCGTCGTCGTGGCCCCGGAAGGACTTGCGGCGCTGGAGAAAGCAGCGCCGAGGCTGCGATTGTTCACCGCGGCAATCGACTCCGGACTCAACGACATCGCATACATTGTTCCTGGACTCGGCGACGCCGGCGACCGCCAGTTCGGCCCGCGCTAAGTCCACTGCCGTACTGTCGCGGCCACCGTGTCCTGTAGCTGTGCAGCCCGGCCGCGGGCCGCGTCGAGGGGGCCTTCGCAATGAACCTCGATGTAGGACTTCAGTTTCGGCTCGGTACCTGAGGGCCGCACGACCACCCGCACCGATGCGGTGTCCCCGCCGCCGGAGAAGACGAGCGCGTCGGTCCGGGGAGTCATGTCGGTCATCGAGACATCGAAGCCGGCCACATGCTGTGGCGGTGCGGCGCGCAATCGGGCCATCAGCGCGGCGGCTGCTTCGGGTGTCTCGACCCGGCGGGTGACCGCGGTGGTGGTGTGCACACCGTGCCGACTGGCCAGAATGTCGAGTGCATCGAGCATCGTTTGCCCGCGCCGGCGCAGCGCGACAGCGAGGTCACACAGGAGCACAGCCGCGCTGATGCCGTCCTTGTCGCGGACCGCGGCGGGATCCACACAGTGCCCGATCGCCTCCTCGTAGGCATACACGAGCCTCGCATTGGGGATGGCGTCATCGGCGCGCGCCAACCACTTGAACCCGGTCAGGGTCTCGACGTGGCGCGCCCCGTGGTCGGCGGCGATACTCGCCAGCATCCGCGACGACACCACCGTGCTGGCTACCACCGGGGTTATGCCGTGATGGTGGGAGAGGATGTAATCGCCCAGCAGCCAGCCTGTCTCGTCGCCGGTGAGCATCCGCCAACCGGATGGGGTCGGAACGCCGATCGCGCACCGGTCGGCGTCGGGGTCCAGCGCGACGGCGATATCCGCCTCGACGTCGGCGGCAAGGCTGAGCAGTTCGTCGACGGCGCCGGGCTCTTCCGGGTTGGGAAAGGCGACGGTGGGGAAATCCGGGTCCGGGGTGAACTGCCGTTCGACGACGTGCACGTCACCGAAACCGGCTAGTGCCAGCGCATCGAGTGCGTACTCGCCGCCCACTCCATGCAGGGGCGTCAGCGCCACCCGTGCCGAGCCGGTAGTGCGGCGGACGCTGGCGGCGCGGTCGAGGTAACCGCGCAACTGGTCTGCGCCGAAGGCGGTTACCGGCGTGCGGGGGATTTCGCTGGCCGGCGGCGCCGTGGTGATCGCGCGTTCGATGTCGTGGTCGGTGGGTGTGATGATCTGCAGGCCACCGGTGAAGTACACCTTGTAGCCATTGTCGGACGCGGGGTTATGCGATGCGGTGATTTGCACACCCGCTGCAGCACCGCAGTTGCGTACTGCGAACGCGACCGCCGGAGTGGGCACGGGGGCGAGCATCAGCGTAACGGGAAACCCTTGGGCGGCGAACACTTCTGCTGCGGCCCGGCCGAACTCCGCGGAGCGGTGACGCGCGTCGTAGCCGACCACGACGGGTGACCCATCGTGCGAACGGGCGCGGAGCACTGTGGCGATCGCCCAGGTGGTGCGCAAGACGACGGCCAGGTTCATCCCGTTGGGTCCGGCGCGCAGCGGGCCGCGCAGACCCGCGGTGCCAAAGGTCAGCGGATGTGCGAACCGGTCGGCAAGTTCGTCGTCGCTGCAGGCCGCGAGCTCGGCGGCCGAGTCGGGGTCGGGGGCGTGCGCGAGCCACTCCTGGACGGCGGCCCGCATCGGTTGCTGAGCACCCCGGATCCGCGGGTTCACAGCCGGTCGATCACAGCCGAGAGCAGGGACCCCATCCGGGTGGCCGACTGCCGGCCCGCCTCAAGCACCTCGTCGTGGCTCAGTGCCGCACCGGTCAACCCGGCCGCCAGGTTCGTCACCAGGGAGACGCCCAGCACCCGGGCACCTGCTGCGCGGGCGGAGATCGTCTCGTGCACGGTCGACATTCCGACCAGATCGGCCCCCAGCGAGCGGAGCATCCGTATCTCGGCCGGGGTCTCGTAGTGCGGACCCGGCACTCCTGCGTAGACGCCCTCGGCCAAGCTCGGGTCGATCTCGCGTGCGATTGCGCGCAGCCGCGGCGAGTACGCGTCGACCAGGTCCACGAACTGCGCCCCCACCAGCGGTGAGCGTGCCGTGAGGTTGAGGTGGTCGCTGATCAGCACGGGCTGCCCGACAGTGAACTCAGGACACAGGCCGCCGGCGGCGTTGGTCAGCACCACGGTGTGCGCACCGGCGGCGCAGGCCGTCCGCACCGGATGCACCACCTCGTGCAGGCCGTGTCCCTCGTAGGCGTGGATCCTGCCCAACATCACCAGCACCCGGTGGGCGCCGATCCGTAGCGAGAGCACTTGGCCGCCGTGTCCCTGGGCGCCGGGCGGGGAGAAACCGGGCAGTTCGTCCATCGGCACGATCGCGACGGCATCTCCGAGCTGCCTCGCCGCCGGGGCCCAGCCGGATCCGAGCACCACCGCGACGTCGTGGGCGTCGATGCCCGTCCGCTCGGCCAGGGCCGTTGCTGCCAGCCCAGCAGCCTTTGCCGGATCTGCGGGTTCATCCACAACCGGTACCTTAGGCCGACGTCGGTCGGTTATCCGGACAAGCAGTGAGATACTGCCAACATGCCCGCCGCCGCGTCGTCATCGGTCCAGGACGTCGTCAATCGGCGCCGCGGCGACCTTCTCGAGTTGTCGCACTCCCTGCACGCCGAGCCGGAACTCGCCTTCGCCGAGCACCGCAGCTGCGCCAAGACCCAGGCGTTGGTCGCCGAGCGCGGTTTCGAGGTCAGCCGGGCAGCGGGCGGCCTGGACACCGCCTTCCGCGCGGTATACGGCAGTGGTCCGCTGGTGATCGGGATCTGCGCCGAGTACGACGCGCTGCCCGAGATCGGTCACGCGTGCGGTCACAACATCATTGCCGCGGCAGCGGTCGGCACTGCTCTGGCACTCGCTGAGGTGGCCGACGCACTCGGCCTGACGGTCGTGCTTCTCGGCACTCCCGCCGAGGAGGCCGGGGGGCGGCAAGGTGCTGATGCTCGATGCCGGAGTCTTCGATGACATCACCGCCACGGTGATGCTGCATCCCGGGCCGCTGGATATCGCAGCTGCCCGCTCGCTGGCGCTCGCCGAGGCCAGGATCCGCTACACCGGACGGGAGTCCCATGCCGCCGTCGCGCCTCATATGGGGCTCAATGCCGCCGATGCCGCCACCATCGCGCAAGTGGCCGTCGGGCTGCTGCGGCAGCAGCTGGCGCCCGGCCAGATGGTGCACGGCATCGTGATCGACGGCGGTCAGGCGACCAACATCATCCCGGCACACGCGGAGTTGCGCTACACGATGCGGGCCGAGAACTTAGAGTCGTTGCGCGAGTTGGAGTCCCGAATGAACGGATGCTTCGCCGCCGGGGCCGTCGGTACCGGCTGCGAGCACGTCGTCGCCGAGAGTGCGCCCGACTATGCGGAGTTGCGCCCCGATTCCTGGCTCGCCTCGACGCTGCGGGCCGAGATGGTGCGCATCGGCCGCACGCCGGTCTCCGAGGCCGTCGAGGCGTCGCTGCCGCTGGGTAGTACGGACATGGGCAACGTCACCCAGGTGATGCCGGGAATCCATCCCATCATCGGTGTGGAGTCCGGTGGAGCGTCGCTGCATCAACCTGGGTTCACCGCGGCGGCGGTTTCGGCCAGTGCCGATACTGCAGTGGTTGAGGGTGCGATCATGTTGGCGCGCACGGTGGTTGCGCTGGCGGGCGACGCTACCGAGCGGGACCGGATGCTCGAACTATGGCACCGGCGGACATCATGAGCGGCCTATCGGAGGCCGCCAACGCGTGGTTGGCTGCCCACTACGGGGATCTGGCCGGCTGGCGCCGCCATCTGCATGCGCATCCCGAGCTCGGGCGCCAGGAGTTCGCCACCACGCAGTTCGTTGCTTCGCGGTTGGCCGACGCGGGGCTCAACCCCAAGATTCTGCCCGGCGGAACGGGTTTGACGTGCGATCTCGGCCCCGAACACCGGCCGCGAGTGGCTCTGCGGGCCGACATGGACGCGCTGCCGATGGCCGACCGGACGGGAGCGCCGTACGTGTCGACGGTGCCCAATGTTGCCCACGCCTGCGGCCACGATGCACATACCGCGGTGCTGCTGGGAGCCGGGTTGGCGCTGTCGTCGGCGGCCGAACTGCCCGTCGGCGTCCGGTTGATCTTCCAGGCTGCCGAGGAGCTGATGTGTGGCGCCACCGATGCGATTGCCGGGGGTGCGCTGGCCGGGGTGTCGCGCATCTACGCGCTGCACTGCGACCCGCGGCTGGCCGTCGGAAAGGTCGCGACCCGGCTGGGGCCGATCACTTCGGCGGCCGACCAGGTCGAGGTGACGATGTACTCGCCCGGTGGTCACACCTCGCGGCCGCACCTCACCAGCGACCTGGTATACGGGTTGGGCACCCTGATCACCGGGGTACCCGGCGTGCTGTCCCGCCGCATCGATCCCCGCAACAACACCGTGATGGTGTGGGGTGCGGTCAATGCGGGTGTGGCCGCCAACGCGATTCCGCAGACCGGGACGCTCGCGGGCACCATCCGCACGGCTAGTCGAGACACCTGGATCACGTTGGAACAGATTGTGCGGGAATCGATTGAGTCTCTGCTCGCCCCGCTGGGCATCGAGCACACGGTGCTGTACCGGCGCGGGGTGCCACCAGTGGTCAACGAAGAGACCTCTACCCGGATCCTGACCCACGCGATCGAGGCGATCGGCCCCGACGTGCTGGCCGACACCCACCAGTCCGGGGGCGGGGAGGACTTCTCCTGGTACCTCGAAGAGGTGCCGGGGGCCATGGCGCGGCTGGGTGTGTGGGGTGGCCAGGGCGCTCAACTGGATCTGCATCAGCCGACGTTCGACCTTGACGAGCGTGCCCTGGGCATTGGGGTTCGACTGCTGGCCAACATCATCGAACATTCCTGACGCTCCGCGACCGCGCGTGTCTGCACCGCGGCGCGCCGCAAGTGCTGGCAATTTGCGCGTGCTCGCGCCCCGCGAGGGGGGCACAATGTTCCCGACGGTGTTGTACCCAATGACCATCTGATCCACAGATGGTCATTGGCCCCGGCTGCCCCCGGCTACCGCGACGGACGATGGCAGTTGTGAGCGAGCAACTTGACCGGCTACTCGACGCTCAGGGCGGCGTCGCTACTACGGGCCAGATCCTGACCCAACTGACCCGCCGCGGACTTGAGGCACAAGTGAATACCGGCGTACTGGAACGAATGTGGCATGGCGTCTACTGTCGAGGCGAGCCTTCCCAGGAGCTCCGACTGCGCGGCTTGGACCTGACGTGCGGCAGGCGGGTGGCGGTATGCCTGGGTACCGCCGCTGGGCTGTTCGGCTTCGATACCGAGCAGCCGTCAGATCTTCACGTTCTCAACCCCCCGGGCTGTGCGCTGCGCTGCGCCGACGGGCTAGTCGTGCACCGGCGCGACGGCGCGCCATTGGTCGTGCGGGACGGGCGCCGCGCCACCGCGCCCGCGTGGACCGCCGTCGAGGTCGGGCGGGCGCTGCGGCGGCCGCGGACACTGGCCACGCTCGATGCCGCGCTGCGCAGCGGCACCTGTTCGCGGCCGGAGTTGTGGCGGATGGCCGCCGAGCAGAAGGGGCGCAGGGGAATCGTCGCCCTTCGCGATCTGCTGCCGCTGGCGGACGCTGGCTCGGAATCCCCAATGGAGAGTGAGGCCCGCCTGGTCATGATCGACGGCGGTCTGCCCGTTCCCGAACTGCAGTACGAGATCGTCGACGGGAACGGGGAGCTGCGGCGGCTCGATTTCGCCTGGCCCGAGCACAGGGTCGCCGCGGAATACGACGGAATGGCCTGGCACTCGGGCCCGGAGGCGATGCGACGGGACCGCCGGCGGCAGGCAGCGCTGCTGGATGTCGGCTGGCGGGTGGTGCCGATTGTCTTTGAGGACGTCCGGTATCGGGCATGGGAGCTGGTCGCGCGCATCGACGGTCAGCTTCGTCACGGTCGGGCGGCGTGAGCATGCGCGAAATGCCGACAATTGCGGCGCGCCGCCGTACAGACACGCGCGCTCGCGGGGAAGGGAGCGCGCGGGGAAGGGAGCTAGGTTCCGGGGCCGATGTTGCTGGCTGGCCGGGTGCGTAGATCGTGGACGTATTCGTCTGGGGCACCGGCGATTTCGGCGGCTTCGGCCATCACCCCCAGGTAACGCGCCGACGGAATGCCACCCTCCCAGGCATCCACCACATATAGCCATGCGAGCACCGGGTCCGTGCTGGTGTCTGAGGACAACCGCTCCACCCGGCAGCGAATCTTCTTATGAACGCCGAGCTCAGACCCCTCCCAGCGGTCGAGGTTCGCCTCATCGTCTTTGGTCATGTCGTAGAGCACGACGAACACCTTCGACGTCGGATCCTCGACGATGGTGGCCAGCGCCCCCTCCCAGCCGATGTCTGCGCCACCGAATGTCAACCGCCAGCCATGCAGCCAGCCCGTTCCGGCCATCGGGGAGTGCGGGGCCCGCTGCAGCATCTGTTCAGGATGCATATTCGATCCGTAGGCGGCGTAGATCGGCACGGGCAAAGCTTAGTCGCATCGCGTTGGGCCGTCCGACATCCCTGAGCCTCTCGCAGGATCTGAATGTGTCGGAGACTCGGGTGACCTAAGTTGAGACGGTGGTGACGCGCATCGTGATCATCGGCGGCGGGCCGGCAGGGTACGAGGCTGCGCTGGTGGCCGCCGCCCATGGGCGGGACGTCACCCAGGTGACCGTCATCGACTCCGATGGGGTGGGCGGAGGGTGCGTGCTCTATGACTGCGTGCCATCGAAGACGTTGATCGCGTCCACCGGCGTACGCACCGAATTGCGTCGCGCCGCCGGCCTGGGCTTCGACATCGGCATCGACCACGCCAAGATTTCACTGGCCCAGATCAACAACCGGGTCAAGACGCTGGCCGCGTCGCAGTCCGCGGATATCGGCAGTCAGTTGATCAACCAGGGTGTGACCGTTCTCGGGGGGCGAGGGGAACTCGTCGACGACACCTCGGGAATGGCGCATCACCGGGTGAAGGTCACCACACCCGACGGCCGCGCGGGCGTGTTGAAGGCCGACGTCGTGCTCATCGCCACCGGTGCCAGCCCGCGAGTGCTGCCGAATGCGGTCCCCGACGGGGAGCGGATCCTGACCTGGCGTCAGCTCTACGACCTGCCCGAGCTACCCGAACACCTCATCGTCGTGGGTTCCGGCGTGACCGGCGCGGAATTCTGCAACGCGTACACCGAGCTCGGCGTGACAGTGACCGTGGTTGCCAGCCGTGATCAGATACTTCCCCACGAAGACTCCGACGCCGCCGCCGTGCTGGAGAAGGTGTTCGCCGAGCGCGGGGTGACGCTGGTGAAGAACGCCCGCGCCGACTCGGTGACCCGCACCCCGACGGGCGTCAAGGTGAGCATGGCCGATGGCCGCACGGTCGAGGGCAGTCACGCGCTGATGACGGTCGGATCCGTGCCCAACACCGGTGAACTGGGCTTGGAGCGGGTCGGAATCGAGCTCAACCCCGGTGGGTACATCCCCGTCGACCGGGTGTCGCGCACCCCGGCCGCGGGTATCTATGCCGCCGGTGACTGCACCGGCCTGTTGCCGCTGGCATCGGTGGCTGCCATGCAGGGCCGCATCGCGATGTACCACGCGCTGGGTGACGGGGTGGCCCCGATTCGGTTGCGTACTGTCGCGTCGGCGACCTTCACCCGTCCCGAGATCGCTGCGGTCGGCATCCCGCAGTCGGCGATCGATGACGGCAGCGTGCCCGCGCGCACCCTTATGTTGCCGCTGGCCACCAACGCCCGGGCGAAGATGTCGCTGCTCAGATATGGTTTCGTGAAGATCTTCTGTCGGCCGGCGACGGGTGTGGTGATCGGCGGTGTCGTGGTGGCGCCGATCGCGTCGGAGTTGATACTGCCGATCACCCTCGCGGTGCAGAACCGGATCTCGGTGTCCGACCTGGCGCAAACGTTGTCGGTATATCCCTCGCTGTCGGGGTCCATCGTGGAGGCAGCGCGCCGGTTGATGGCGCACGACGATCTGGACTGAACACAAGTAGCCTGGGGTGGGCAACCGTACTGACGAGTAACCGAGTAACGAGGAGTCTGCCAACGTGGGTGACCCGATCCCCGGTCCGGGCAACGGCCAGACCTTTCTGGGCCCCGAGCAGCGTGCCCGCGCCTGGGTGCGGCTCGGTGAGGAACAGTTCGACGTCATCGTGGTCGGCGGAGGTGTCGTGGGTGCCGGCGCGGCGCTCGACGCGGCGACGCGGGGGCTCAAGGTGGCGCTGGTGGAGGCGCGGGACTTCGCTTCGGGGACTTCCAGCCGGAGCAGCAAGATGTTCCACGGTGGGCTGCGCTACCTCGAGCAGCTGGAGTTCGGTCTGGTGCGCGAGGCGCTGCACGAACGGGAGCTGTCCCTGACGACGCTGGCGCCGCATCTGGTCAAGCCGCTGCCCTTTCTTTTCCCGCTGACCAATCGCTGGTGGGAGCGCCCCTACATCGCAGCCGGGATCATGCTCTATGACCAGCTAGGCGGATCGAAATCCGTTCCGGCGCAGAAGCATTTGACCCGGGCCGGGGCACTGCGACTGTCGCCCGGTTTGAAGCGGAGTTCGTTGATCGGTGGAATCCGTTACTACGACACCGTCGTCGACGACGCCCGGCACACCATGACCGTGGCGCGCACCGCGGCCCAATACGGCGCGGTGGTCCGGACCTCGACCCAGGTGGTGGACCTGCTGCGGGAGGGTGACCGGGTTACCGGGGTGCAGGTACGTGACTCCGAAGATGGTGCGATCACCGAGGTGCACGGCCACGTCGTGGTCAACGCGACCGGCGTGTGGACCGACGAGATCCAGGCGTTGTCCAAAGAACGTGGCCGATTTCGGGTGCGGGCGTCCAAGGGCGTCCATATCGTCGTGCCACGCGACCGCATCGTCAGTGAGGTCGCGATCATCCTGCGCACGGAGAAGTCGGTGCTGTTCGTCATTCCATGGGGAACGCACTGGATCATCGGCACCACCGACACCGACTGGAACCTCGACCTAGCGCACCCGGCCGCCACCAAGGCCGATATCGACTACCTCCTGGGCACCGTGAACACGGTGCTGGCAACCCCCTTGACCCACGACGACATCGACGGAGTGTATGCCGGTCTCCGGCCGCTGCTGGCCGGGGAAAGCGAGGAGACCTCCAAGCTGTCCCGCGAGCACGCGGTGGCGGTGCCTGCGCCGGGACTCGTGGCGATCGCCGGCGGCAAGTACACCACCTACCGGGTGATGGGCCAGGATGCCGTCGACGCCGCAGCGGAGTTCGTTCCCACCCGGGTAGCACCGTCGATCACCGAGAAAGTCCCGCTGATGGGAGCGGACGGATACTTCGCCCTGGTGAACCAAACCGAAAGTGTCGGAGCCCGGTACGGACTTCACCCGTATCGGGTTCGGCATCTGCTCGATCGGTACGGGGCGCTGATCGGTGAGGTGCTCAAGCTGGGCGAGGACAGGCCCGACCTGCTGGGCCCGATCACAGAAGCGCCCGTCTACCTGAAGGTCGAAGCCGCGTACGCGGCGGCGGCCGAAGGAGCGCTCCATCTCGAGGACATTCTCGCCCGCCGGATGCGAATCTCTATCGAGTATCCGCACCGCGGCGTCGACTGCGCACGCGAAGTGGCCGAAGTCGTAGCGCCCATCCTCGGTTGGTCCGACGAGGACGTCGACCGCGAGGTGGCCACCTATCTGGCGCGGGTGGAGGCCGAGGTGCTCTCCCAGGCTCAACCCGACGACGAATCCGCCGACGCGCTTCGAGTGGCCGCTCCCGAGGCGCGCTCGGAGATCCTCGAGCCGGTACCCCTTACTTGACGCGTAGGCCCCCGCCGCTGCCGGTCCGTGACGGCCTCGGGCCGGCGCGGATCCGGTTACGGGGCGGTTCGGTGCTGGTGGAACTGGGCCACCGGTTCGGAGAGGCTGCCGCCGCCAAGGTCCGGAACGGGGAGGTGCTGACCGCCGACGGCCGTGTCGTCACTGCATCAACTGTGCTGCAACCTGATTCGCACGTCTACCTATACCGTGATCTTCCGGTCGAGGTCCCGGTGCCGTTCGACATGCCGATCCTGCACCGGGACCAGGACATCGTCGTCGTGGACAAGCCACACTTTCTGGCTACGATGCCACGCGGACGGCACATCGCCCAGAGCGCGCTGGTGCGGTTGCGCCGGGTTCTCGACCTGCCCGATCTGAGCCCCGCGCACCGTCTGGACCGGCTGACCGCCGGGGTACTGCTGTTCACTGTGCGTCGCGAGGTGCGTGGGGCGTATCAGTCGATGTTCGCGCGGGGCCTGGTGCGCAAGACCTACCTGGCGCATGCGCCCGCCGCGCCGCATCTTTCCTTCCCCATGACGCTGCGAAGTCGAATCGTGAAGCGGCGGGGCTGTTTACAGGCGGTCGAGGTACCGGGGGAGTCGAACGCCGAGACATACATCGAGTATCTCGGCGACACGAGCTACCGGTTGATTCCACGTACCGGACGTACCCATCAACTGCGCGTACACATGGCGTCGCTGGATCTCCCGATCGCCGGTGATCCGCTGTATCCCAATGTTATTGACGTCGCTAGCGATGATTTTTCGACGCCGTTAGGACTGCTCGCGCACAGCCTGGTGTTCGAGAATCCGATGACCGGAGCCGTGCAGCGGTTCACCAGCGCCGGGGCGCTGCCCGGCCAATGAGTGTGCGCTCAGATCGCATTCCCCGCGGCCTATGGAACGTGACTGCGATCTGAGCGCACACCGTGCACGTCCCCCGATTGCGCACCAACGGAATGTACGACATCGGCAGTGATTCGTGGTGCCGAACGGCGTTGTTGGCAATGAGTTCTTAGATAAGTCAACTTATTCCACGGGGTGTGCGTCACGAGGAGGTGGTGACTGACAAACTAGGGGTGACCGGTACCGGCCGTGCCAACCCTCAAGGAGCAGAGATTGCGTGTGACCCGACTGATCAACGTAGGTGGCTGCATCTAGATGGACCGCTCAGGATTTGACCGGCTGTTCGACATGACCGACCGGACCGTGATCGTTACGGGCGGGACCCGCGGAATCGGGCTGGCACTGGCCGAAGGCTACGTGCTGGCGGGGGCGCGAGTCGTGGTGGCAAGTCGCAAGGCCGACGCGTGCGAGCAGGCGGCGCGGCACCTGCGAGACCTGGGCGCCGAGGCGATCGGGGTGCCAACGCACCTCGGCGAGGTCGATGATCTCGGCGCGCTCGTTGCGCGCACCGTGTCGGAGTTCGGCGGGGTCGACGTCGTGGTGAACAACGCCGCTAACCCACTGGCTCAACCCCTGGGGCAGATGACCGATGACGCGCTGACCAAATCGTTCGAGGTCAATCTGCGCGGACCGGTGTTCCTGGTGCAGGAGGCACTGCCGTATTTGAAGGCAAGTCGCAACGCCGCGGTGCTCAACGTCGTTTCGGTCGGGGCATTCATCTTCGCGCCGATGCTGTCCATCTACGCGGCCATGAAGGCGGCAATGATGTCGTTCACCCGCTCGATGGCCGCCGAGTTCGCGGATGACGGGATCAGGGTCAACGCGCTCGCCCCGGGGCCGGTCGACACCCAGATGATGCGCAAGAATCCCAAAGAGGCTATTGACCGAATGGTCAACGGCACCTTGTTGCGGCGGCTGGCCAGCGCCGACGAGATGGTCGGCGCCGCCTTGCTCTTGACCTCCGATGCCGGCAGCTACATCACCGGACAGGTGATCATGGTCGACGGCGGTGGGACGCCACGCTAGTGCTCCCAAGGCGCCGAGATCGCAGTTGCGCAGGCGGCTACTCGCGCTTTTCCCCCATAAGTGCGATTTCGGCGCGCTGGGCTGCGGTCAGGTGCTGCGCCAGCCCGCTACCCCGACGGTGATCATCCGCAGCTGTTTGATGGCGATGCGTTTGATCTCCCGGATAGTCGCTGGGTCGGTGGTGTCCTCGAGCGATTCGGCGATCACGATCATCGAGTTGACGAACACGCTGGCCAGGATGTTGAGGTCCTCGCTGCTCCAGGTATTCAGACCGGGAAAGCGGGCCAGGTCGATAGCCAACTCGGAAGTGATGAGCCGGATCTCGGTCCGGATGGCATACCTCAGGACGGTCACCCCGCTGGAGCGTTCGCGCGTGATGAAACGCCAGTGCTCCCGACGTTCCTGGACGCCGTCGGTGAGGATGTCGACCGACGACTCGATGACCCGGGTGGGGTCGAGTTTGCCGGCGCGCGCCGTGCGCAACATGTCCCGCAGCGTGCGGAACGATTCGTCGATCAGGACCAGCCCGAGGGCGTCCATCGATTCGAAATGACGGTAGAACGCCGCGGGCGCGATCCCGGCCTCGCGGGTGACTTCGCGCAAGCTCAGGGCGCTGAAACTGCGCTCGGTGAGCAGGCGCAGAGCCCCGTCGACGATCGCCCGCCGGGTCGCTTCCTTGCGCTCTTCGCGTGAGGGCCCGTCCCTGCCCGGTGCCCTCTCCCGCGACCGGCTCGACGGCCCCGAGCGTGATCTAGGTGTACGACTGTTCACTATGTGAAACCTACCACACGCTGCGCAGATCACTTGACCAACCTTAGGGTGATAGCACACGGTGTACATATGTTCACTCAAACTTCAGCCAAGCGGGGACGACGGCTCGCCCTGCTGGACCTGCTCACCGGTCCCCACGGCGTCGACCGCTTCACCGAGCTGGTCGACCCCACCTGGACCCGCGGCGAGGCCCGCGCCCGAATCGTGGCGGTGCGGCGCAGCACCCCGCGCGGCGTCACGTTGACCCTTGAGCCCAACCCCGCGTTCCCCGGATTTCACGCCGGCCAGCACGTCAATCTGTCGGTTGAGATCGACGGCCGTCGCCGCATCAGGCCGTATTCGCCGGCCAACGCTGAGACCGACGGCCTCATCGAGCTGACCGTCGGCCGTCACGACGACGGGCTGGTGTCCACCTACCTGATCGAGCGTGCCCGCACCGGCATGGTCGTCGGTCTCGACGCCGTCGGTGGCGAGTTCACGCTTCCGGCCGACCTGTGCGGCGGCATCCTGTTCGTCTCCGGCGGCAGCGGCATCACCCCGGTGATGTCGATGTTGCGCACATTGCGCGCCCGGCGGCACACCGGAAAGGTCGCGTTTGTCCACTATGCGCGGTCCGCCGAAGAGGCGTGTTACCGCGACGAGCTCGCGGACATCGCCCGGGCGATGCCCGATCTCAAGGTGCTGTACGGCTACAGCCGGAAGACCGCGGGCACAGACCTGTACGGCCGTTTCGGTTCCGAGCACCTCGAGGCAGCGATGCCGGAGCCGGAACACGTGTTCGTCTGCGGACCGCCGACGCTGGTGGATGCGGTTCGCGAGCATCACCCAAATGCCGCGGCAGAGAGTTTCGTGCCGCCGGCCTTGGATGTCGCGGCCGAGCCCTCCGGAGGCCGAGTGACGTTCGCCGACAGCGGTATCGAGGTCACCGACGACGGCCGTCCGCTGCTTGACCAAGCCGAGGCCGCGGGCCTGACCCCCGAGAGTGGCTGCCGAATGGGCATCTGCTTCTCCTGCACGCGCCGCAAGAGCAGTGGCGCAGTGCGCAACGTGATCACCGGCGCGCTATCCAGCACCGAAGAAGAGGACGTGCAGATCTGCGTGTCCGCCCCCGTCGGCGATGTCGACCTATCCCTTTGAAGCCCTCTAGAGCCCTCACAGAACGGAGATCCCGATGACTGTCGTCACCGAATCCGAAGCCGTAACACTCGAGAAGATGGTCGGGGGACGCACAGTCGCCCTGACTCCCGAACGGGCCGAAGCCTTTGGCCGCGAGCTCGACGAACTCAAAGACAGTGTCATCGCCGACCTCGGCGACCGCGACGCCACCTACATCCGGCGGATGGTCAAGGCGCAGCGCGGACTCGAGGTCGGCGGACGCGCGCTGCTGTTCGGCGGAATCTTCCCGCCGTTCTGGCTCGCGGGCACCGCCATGCTGGGTCTGAGCAAGATCATCGACAACATGGAAATCGGCCACAACGTCATGCACGGCCAATACGACTGGATGGGAGACCCTGCTCTGTCCAGCCGGAATTTCGAATGGGATACCGCTTGCCCGGCCGACCAGTGGCGGCACTCGCACAATTACCTGCATCACACCTACACCAACATCGTCGGACTGGACCGCGACATCGGCTACGGCATCCTGCGGATGAGCGAAGACCAGAACTGGCGGCCGTATTTCCTCGGTAACCCGGTGTATGCGTTCCTGCTGATGGTGCTGTTCCAGTACGGGGTCGCGCTGCACGAACTCGAGGCGGACCGCATCCGCGCCGGTGAGATCTCGTTGTCCGAGAAGCGGGAGATCCTGCGGGGCATCTGGCAAAAGACCAAGCGCCAGACACTCAAGGACTATGTGGCGTTTCCACTCTTGGCCGGACCATTCGCGCCGTGGGTGTTCACCGGCAACCTGACCGCCAACCTGATGCGCAACGTGTGGTCGTACATGATCATCTTCTGCGGGCACTTCCCCGAGGATGTACAGGAGTTCACGATCGAGGAGACTACGGCGGAAACGCGCGGGCAATGGTACTTCCGACAGGTTCTGGGCTCGGCAAACCTGAATGGCGGCAGACTGTTTCACATACTCAGCGGCAACCTGTCGTTTCAGATCGAGCACCACCTCTTCCCCGATATACCGGCCCATCGTCACGCGGAGATCTCGGTTCGCGTCCGGGAAATCTGCGAGCGCTACGGGGTTCCGTACAACACCGGGCCGCTGCCACGGCAGTTCGCGACCGTGGTGCGCAAGATCTTCCGGCTCGCGCTGCCCTGGACGTAGCGCTGTGTCGCCGAGATGGCAGTTACGCCGGGGTCGTCTTGAACTTTCGCTGCGTAGCTGCCATCTCGGAACCCCAGCGACGGTAGGCGTAGGCGGGGATCTCGATGCGTCCCTTCCAGCCCCGCGCCTTCATCGCCTCATGCAGGTTCTGGATGACCGCGACGGGGTCGTCCTCTCTGACCACGCCGAGCACGTTCCAACCAAGACGGTCGAGCACGGGCAGGACGCGGCGGTCCTTGAGGTACTGCCTGCGGTCGGCCTGGTGCTGATCGCCGTCGTACTCGATGGCAACCTTCACATCCTCCCAACCCATGTCGAGCACGCGAACAGGTCGTCCCCGCTCGTCGAAGACCGGTATCTGGGTGCTGGGTTCCGGAAATCCGGAGTCCACAACCAGCAGTCGCCAGAACGTTTCTCGCGGCGACATCGCGGCACCGTCGACGCGCGGCAACGCAGCCTTCAGTTGCGCGACACCGCGGGCGCCCCGGTAGCGCTTGGCCAGCAGCATGACGTCTTCGGGCGAGAAAGGCCGCTCGCGCATCAGGGCGTCCAGGCGTGCGACGGCGTCATGTCCGCGACGGAAGCGGCCGAGGTCGAACGCCGTGCGAGCCGGGCTGGCCACCGGCATGCCGCCTAGCTCCAGCCGTTCGTCGGATGCGATTCGCTCGTTGCGGGTGATGATGCCCTGCGGTGCTCGCGGGTTGCTGTGGATCAACTCGATGTCGATGTCGTCATCGATCCACCGGGATCCATGTAGTGCCGCAGCCGCCAGACCGGTGACAACCCCGCGACGAGACGACCACAGCCAAGCCGCCACCGTCCGTTCGTACAGTGTCAGACGGGCACCCTTGGGTGCGTACACGTTCCTAAAGGCCGGTCGATACCATCGCTGCAGTTCGTGTCGCGTGACGCTCCCATTGTCGACCGCCTCGGTGCCGATGAAGATCTCCCGCATGACCGGATACTGCTCCCGGCGACTGACAACTCAAGGCCACCGCCGCCGAGATGGCAGTTACGCAGGGGTGTACTCGAACTTTCGCTGCATAGCTGCCAATTCGGCGTCTGGGCAAGCGCGCTAGCGCTGGCAGGCGGGGCACCAGTAGGTGATGCGGTCACCCCCGCGATCGGCCTCGATGGGCGTGCCGCAGCGTCGGCACGCTTGGCCGGCTCGACCGTACACCCACAGATTCTTCCCCGGTCGGGTGTCACCGGTTGTCGTCCGCTTCACTCGTAATCGGTTGGCCCACAACATCTGCTGGGCCCTGCCGACCGTACGTACCGGATCAGCCAACGCGCCGACCTGGGTGCTGGGCCGCAACCCGAAGACGAAACACAACTCGTTGGCATAGACGTTGCCCACGCCTGCCATGACCCGCTGGTCCAGGAGTGCTGCGGCCACCGGCCGCGATGGATCTGCAATCAGATTGGCTGCCGCCACTTCAGCTGACCAATCGTCGCCGAGCAGATCCGGCCCCAGATGGGCGACGGCGTCCATGTCGCTTGCGCGGTCCAGAACCTCAAGCACCCCCAGGTCGATACCCGAGGCCCGGGAGTCCGCCGTTTCCAGCACGATCCGCACCTGGTGGCCGGGCACCCGTGCCCTACCGACGAGCCACGCGCCGTCCATCTTCAAATGCGAGTGAATGCTGGCTGCCCCCGCCCTGATGAACAGGTGTTTCCCCCGACTCAGCACCTCGTCGACAACGTGGCCGGTCAGATCCACTGCAGCGTAGCGGGGGACGCGAACGTCGCACCGGGTCAACGCCTTGCCCGCCAACGCTTGTTGCAGCTTCGCGGCCGTGCGGAAGACGGTGTCGCCCTCCGGCATCAGCGCAACCGCAACCCGCGCGGTGTCCTGGCGAACCCGGCCTGTTCTAGGGCAGTGGCCACCACCGAGTCACGGTCATCGAGCACCGTAACACCGTCGACCCGTTCCACCAGAAGCGCCGGAACCCGCTGCCGCGTCACCAACTCGGCCAGCGCTGCGGCTGCCGCCTCAGATGTTTCGGGGTCGGCAGTGAAGCTCAGCAGCGACCGGCCACCGCGCTCGACGAACCAGACCAGCTCACCGTCGACCAGCACCACCAGCGCACCGGCCTTGCGGCCGGCCCGGTGGGCGGTATCGCTGTCTGCGCCACGGGCCGGCCAGGGGAGGGCGGCGCCGAACGGGTTGGCGGGATCGGTCGCCGCGAGCGCGTGTGCACGTAGGGCGCCTCTGGTGTCATCGATGCTATCGGCATAGGTGCGGAGCCGGTCGACAGTGCTGGCCGTCGCGAATTGCGCGCCACCGAGCGATTCGACGAAGTATCCGCGCTGACACCGCCCCACTTCCTCCATCCCGGTCAGCACCTTGTACAGCGCGGCGAATCCGCCGGTGACCCGTTCGGCCGCCACGGCGCCCCTGGTCAGCACGCCGTGTCGGGCGAGCAGCTGGTCCGCCTGGAAGTGTGCCCGCACCGTGGTATCCGTCTCCGCTTCGGGCAGGACGGACCAGCGTCCGGCCACTGTCGGGTCGGAATCGCGATGGGCGCCGGTGCTGAGGCTGTAGCGGCTCAGTCGGGGTGCGCGACGATGCCGGTGCGATGGCGTTGCCGGCCGTCGCGAGCCGACGCCCCGTGATCCGGCAAGCAACGCGCGCACCGGGGCGAAGGTGTCCCCGCCGACGCGTCCGGACCAGATCAATTGCCATAGTGCCTCTTTCAGGGAATCACTGCCTACCCCGTCGATGGCCAACTGGCGGAAGAAGTAGGCCCCGCCCCCGCTCAAGGCCGTCAGCAGTGCTCGGTGGACGTCGGTGAGTTCGAGGTCGGCCGGCGGTGCCAGCGACAACGGCGCGGTGTCGGCGGGGTGGAACGCCACCCAGCCATCTGCTGCGGACAGCGAACCGACCCCCGACCACACCACCTCCCCGGAGGCGAGCAGCTCGTCGAGCATGCCCGGTTGGTAGTCGCGCACCCGCTGGCCGAAGATCAGCGGCTCTACCGCGCAGGCGGGCATGGGGACACCGGCGAGCTGATCGATCACCGCCGCAAGCGCGTCGACCCCGGATCCGGCCTCCTTGCCGACCAGCTGCCAGGGCGGCAGGAAACGGCCCAGCGCGGCGGTGCTCACCGGCTCGATCTGCGCCCGTAGCGCGGCCAGCGAGCGCCGGCGCAGGATGCGCAGCACTTCGGTCTCGCACCATTGGTCGCAGGCTGCGGAATCGGTTGGCACGTCGATGAACTCGCCGCGCATCACTGTGCCGTCGGCGGCCAGCCGGCCCAAGACATCGGCGGCTACGCGCAGTCCGAGGCCGAATCGGCTGGCCGCTTCACCAGTGGTGAACGGCCCACGGGTGCGCGCATACCGTGAGAGCAGCTCGCCCAAGGGGTCGACCACTTGCTCCAGGAACGCCATCGGCACGCCGACCGGAACCGCTACCCCTACTCCGTCGCGGAGTCGACCGATGTCCTCAACTGCCGCCCACCAGGTCTGGCCCGCGAAGGACACTGGCACCGCCCGCTTCGCTGCCAGCAGACCCTCCAGCCAGCCGCCCGCATCGGCCGCCGCGCACCGTGCCGCGACCTCGTCCTGCGTCAACGGCCCCAGCAGCCGCAACAGGTCTGCCACGCCCTCGGCATCGCGGGCAGACCTTTCCGGGGTCAGATGTTGCAGCTGGCGGGTGGTGTGGGCGATCACCTCGGCATCGAGCAGTTCGCGCAGTTCGACCCGGCCCAGGAGTTCGGCAAGGAGTGTCGGATCCAGGGCCAAGGCGGCGGCCCGGCGTTCGGCCAGCGGGCTGTCGCCCTCGTACATGAACGCCCCGACATAGCCGAACAGCAGGGACGCGGCAAACGGCGACGGTGTCGGTGTTTCGACGTCCAGCAACCGGACCCGTCGCTGGGCCACCCGACCCATCAAAGACACCAGCGCCGGTACGTCGTAGACGTCCTGCAGGCATTCGCGCACCGCCTCCAGCACGATGGGGAAGTCGGGGTAGTTGCGGGCGACATCGAGCAGTTGGGCGGCCCGTTGGCGCTGATGCCATAGCGGTGACCGCTTGCCGGGATGGCGGCGCGGCAGAAGCAATGCCCGGGCGGCGCACTCGCGGAAGCGCGACGCGAACAGCGCCGACCCGGTCACCTCCGCGGTGACCAGCGGCTCGACCTCGTCGGGATCGAAGACGAAGATCTCCGCTCCGGGGGGCGGTGTTTCCCCGTCCTGTGTCGTGTCGGGGAGCCGGACGATGATGCCGTCGTCGGAGGCGGTCGGCTTCTCGTCGATGCCGTATCGCTCATAGAGCCGTTTACCGACCGCCAGTGCCAGCGGCCCGTGAACCCGTAGCCCGTAGGGCGAGTGCAGGATCACCCGCCAGTCGCCGAGTTCGTCACGGAAGCGTTCCACCACGAGCGTGGTGTCGGACGGTACGACCGAGGTCGCGGTGCGCTGCTCATCGAGCAGCTGCCACAGGTTGTCGTTGGCGAATGAGTCGAAACCAACAGTGCGGCAACGTTCGTCGAACTCCTTACGATCCAAGCGGGACAGCTCGCCGTTGAACGCGCCGATCGCGGCGCCCAGCTCGGCCGGTCGGCCGACACTGTCGCCACGCCAGAACGGCAGCCGGGCCGGTTCGCCGGGGGCGGGGACCACGAGCACCCGGTCGTGGGTGATCTCGGTGATTCGCCAGCTCGTGGCACCGAGCGAGATCACATCGCCGGGGCGTGACTCGTAGACCATCTCCTCGTCGAGTTCGCCTACCCGGGAGGGTTTGTCGGAGTCCGCGCCGGACGCCAGGAACACGGTGAACAAGCCACGGTCGGGAATGGCCCCGCCGGAGGTGACGGCCAGTCTTTGGGCGCCGGGACGCGACGTCAGGGTGCCGGAATCGCGATCGTAGACGATCCGGGGCCGCAACTCGGCGAACTTGGTCGACGGGTACTTACCCGCGAGCAGGTCCAACGTCGCCTCGTACGCACTGCGCGGCAGCGTGGCGAATGGCGCACTGCGCCGTACGGCGTCGAACCAGCTATCCGCGCTGATCGGTTCCAGGGCGCAGGCGGCGATGGTGTGCTGGGCCAGTACGTCGAGCGGGTTGGCGGGCACCTTCATCGTCTCGATCTGACCGTTCAGCATCCGTTGCACGGTGACCGCGCAGCCGATCAGATCGGTGCGGTGCTTGGGGAACAACACCCCCTGGCTGATCTCGCCCACCTGGTGGCCCGCCCGCCCGACGCGCTGCAGGCCGCTGGCCACCGACGGCGGGGTTTCCACCTGGATTACCAGATCCACTGAGCCCATGTCGATTCCGAGCTCAAGACTAGAGGTCGCGACGACCGCCTTGAGACGTCCGGTCTTGAGCTCGTCTTCGACCTCGGCGCGGGCTTCCTTGCTGACCGAGCCATGGTGGGCGCGGGCCAGTATGGGCTCGGCCCCGTGGGTCTGCCCACTGGCCATGAGCTGGGCCGGCGCGCCGCCGGCCACGGCTGGGTTGTGCTCGCCAAGCTCGGTTCCGGTGCGTTCGGCGTGAATCTCGTTGATGCGGGCGGTGAGTCGTTCTGCCAGGCGTCGCGAGTTGGTGAACACGATCGAGCTGTTGTGGGCTTCGATGAGGTCGACGACGCGTTCCTCGACGTCGGGCCAAATCGAGTCGTTCTCCAGATTGGCCATGTCGGGCACCGGAACTTTCACGGTGAGGTCGAAGGTCTTGGCCGCCGGCGGGGCGACGATCGTCGTCGGGGCGGCACCGGATAGGAAGCGGGCAACTTCGTCCGGCGGGCGCACCGTCGCGGACAGACCGATCCGTTGGGCGGGCCTTTCCAGCAAGGCATCGAGACGCTCGAGGGACAGCGCCAGGTGGGCCCCGCGCTTGGTGCCCGCGACGGCGTGCACCTCGTCGACGATCACCGTCTGAATTGTTGCCAGCGAGTCGCGGGCGCCCGAGGTCAGCATCAGGAACAGCGACTCTGGGGTGGTGATCAGGATGTCGGGTGGCTTGGTGATCAGCTCACGGCGCCGCCGCGCCGTGGTGTCACCGGAGCGCACACCGACGCTGATGCTCGGCGGTGGCTGGCCGGTGCGTTCGGCGATGCGCGAGATCCCGGTCAGCGGAGTGCGCAGGTTGCGTTCCACGTCGACGGCCAGCGCCTTGAGCGGTGACACGTAGAGCACCCGAGTGCCCCCTGTGGCTTCGGCGGCCCGGGCCAGTCGGTCGATGGCCCACAGGAAAGCCGCAAGGGTCTTGCCCGACCCGGTCGGGGCGATGACCAGCGTGTTGTCAGCGTCGGCAATGGCCTTCCAAGCCTGCGCCTGCGCGGGTGTGGGTTCGACGAACGTGCCTGCAAACCACTCGCGCGTTAGCGGGCTGAAGCGCGACAGCGGGTCGGCACGGGCTGGCATGCCTCCATAGTGCCCTTCCCCCCTGACAACCCTTGCCCCTCGCCCCTTACCCCGCGCGCCTTGCCCCGCGAGCGCGCCTTGCCCCGCGAGTGCGCGTGTCAGTACGCCCGCGACCGGCGTGTCGCGTGCCGTTGGGCACGCTCGCGGCCCGCGACCCTTGTTGCCAAAAGGGCTAGGCTTGGTGGGTCCGCTGATGTCGGCCGACGATAAACCCACCAAGCGGACGGAGGAGAAATCAATGGGGTCTCACAAGATTTTGGCGCGACGGATGCTGTTGGCGACACTCGGCTCCGGGGCGGTTTTTCTCGGTACCAGCCTGCCGGCGCACGCTCAGCCGGATCCGCCGAACTGCACGGCGGCAGACCTCGCGGGCGTCATGTCCGGGGTCACCGCGGCAACGTCGGCGTACCTGTTCACTCATCCGCCGGTCAACGAGTTCATGACGACCCTGGGGGACCTGCCCGCCGAGGAGAAGAAGCCGGCGCTGTTGGCGTTCCTGGACAGCAATCCTCAGGTGAAGGCCGACCTTGCAGGTATTCGCCAGCCTGCCGTGGATTTCCGTAATCGCTGCGGCGGCGGCCCGGGACCGCTCGAGCGTGAGTAAGTTCGCCGGTCACTGCTAAGGCAACGAGGAGGCAGAGATGCGATTGTTGTATTTGCTCACCGCGTCTGCGGTGGTGTCGTCCGGAATTACCGTCTCCGGACTGGCGGTCGCACCGACCGCGACCGCGGACTGCACGAGCGCGGGGGGGACCACCATCTGCTCGCAGGGTGAATCGCGCGGCTCCGACACCGGTGACGGCCCCAGCGGCGCCGGGCCCTACATGCCGTATCCGTGTGGGTACGACTGGTACTGCAACGGCACCAACTGGGGAGTCGATCTGGTCATCGATCCCGGGCCGCCGGGTATCGGCCTGCCCGGCCCTCCAGGGAACCGGCCCGGTGGCGGGGGCGGCAATCGCCCGCGTAGACGATGAGTCGACCCAGCTGACGAGGGGGCGAAGAATGCCGTTTCAGAGTACGTCTGCGCACCGAGTCATGGCGGCTGTCGTGGGCGCCGGCGCCGTGTTCCTGGCAACCAGCGTGGCGGCGCATGCCGATCCGCCGAACTGTACGGCGGCCGACCTCGCCGGGGTCATGACCGGCGTCGCCGCGGCGACATCGACCTACCTGTTCACCCATCCGCAGGTCAACGAATTTCTCACCAGTCTGCGTGACCTCCCGGACGAGCAGAAGAGGGCGGAGTTGATCGCCTACATGGATGCGAATCCGCAGGTTCGTGCAGAGTTGCTGAGCATTCGGCAGCCATCGCGGGACTTCCGGAACCGCTGCGGCTGAGCCGTCCGGCCTCAGCGCTGGTCGGTTGCCACCGCGGTCGACAGCGCCGCGGGGATTCCCGGCACTCTTCCGACCGCGTCGAGCAGTGCGTGGACGCACAGATCGGCGACGAAATCCGCGTTCAGCGACGAATCGAGCAGTCGTTGACGGCACATCTCAAAGGTGAAGGCCAGCCAGCCATAGATGGTGGCTCGCAGGTCGCGTTCCACCGGTGAATCCATCTGACCAGCAACGTCGGTGATGCGGTCCAGGATGCGGTTGGCCTGTCGTTCGTTGTCGATGTCCTCGATGCCCCGCAGCACAGGGTCGGATTGGCCCATCCCCAGATAGGCGGCCCACGCGCCATGGGCATGCTCCTCGTCGTAGCGCAGATAGGCCAGCACTCCGTCGCGGACCTGCGCGAACAGTGACCGGCCGGGCTGGGATGGGGTGTTGGTGGCCTGAAACAGTCGCTCGCCCTCGGCGCGTACGACGGCCGCGAAGAAGGCCCGCTTGTCGGGGAAGTAGTGGTACATCAATGCCCGCGAGACACCAGCACGCTCGGCGATCTCGTCGATTCGCACCTCGTCGTAGGGGCGCTGGCCGAACACTTCAGCGCCGAGGGCGAGGAGTTCGTTGCGCCGGTCGCTGGGGGAGAGACGGCGCCGGGACGGTGTCATGGTGCCTACCCTACTTGACACATGTATAACAGCGGCGGAGGCTGGAACCATGACCGCTGTGGCTGACCAGAAGGCCTACCCGGCCCTGCCCCACCCGCGCAGGCGACTCCCGATTCTGGGAGACCTGCCGGCGTTCCGGGCCGAGAGTCCCTCGCAGTCGATGGCGGACCTCGCCGCGCTCGGGCCGGTCTTCGAGTTTCGCTTCCTCGGGGCGAAGTACGTCGTCGCCGCCGGCGCTGAGGCACTCGCCGAGGTCAACGACGAGAGCCGGTTCTGCAAGTACGTCGGCCCCGATATCGAGGCACTGCGCATTCTCGGCGGCGACGGCTTGTTCACCGCCTACAGCGACGAACCCAATTGGCAGAAGGCTCACGACGTGTTGATGCCGGCATTCAGCCAGCAGGCGATGCGCCGATACCACTCGATTATGTTCGACGTCGCCGACGAACTGACCGCGCGCTGGGATGCCACCGCTGCGCGGGGCGAGTTGGTCGACGTGTCCGCCGACGCCACCCGGGCGACGTTGGAGACCATCGGGCGCTGTGCGGCCGGGTACCAATTCGGCTGCTTCCACTCCGAGGCGCCGCATCCCTTCGTGGAGCACATGGTGGCCGGCTTGAAGGGATCGGACTGGGTGGGTGGGCTGCGACAGACGTTTCTGCCGAAGTTCGTCGCCAGGCGGGCCGAGCGCAGGGTGCGCTATCACGCCGCGAAGATGCATTTCATCGCCGATGAGCTCGTCGCCGAGCGCCTGCGCGTCGGCCCCGGTCACCACGACGACCTGCTCGAACTGATGCTGGAGTCTGATCTGGAGTCGGCCAACATCCGCTACCAGTTGATCAACTTCCTGGTCGCTGGCCATGAAACAACCTCTGGTGCTTTGTCTTTCGCACTGTACTTTCTCTCGCAGCATCCCGACGTGGCGGCAAAGGCGCGGGCGGAGATCGCGCAGGTGTGGGGAGACGACCTGCGGCCGGACTTCGGGCACGTCGCCAAGCTCAGATACGTCCGCAGGGTGTTCGACGAGGCATTGCGGCTGCAGCCGACCGTTCCTGCGTATTATCGGGCGGCCCGCGCGGACACGGTGCTCGCCGGGCTTCACCCGATGCGCAAGGGGGACTGGGTACTTGCGCTGACGATGACACTGCACCGTGACGCGCGGTGGGGTCCCGACCCCGACGCTTTCGACCCCGACCGGTTCGAGCCTGAGCGGGTAAAAGCCCGTCCGGCAGGGTTGTACAAGCCTTTCGGTACCGGGCCGCGATCATGCATCGGACGTCAGTTCGCGCTGCATGAGGCGGTGCTGCTGCTGGCCGTGCTGCTGCGCCGTTACGACATGGTCGCCGA
>JAHZJB010000010.1 GCA_022601135.1 Actinomycetes bacterium
ACTACTACCCGGTCATCGGCGGCACGGACTACGGGTTGACCTACGAGTGCGAGGCAGTCTGCATCTTCGATCACGGAACGATCCTGACCGACAACATCGATGACGCCGGCATGACCTGGCGGGGCTACGCGCAAAGTCAGCCCCCCGGACAACCCCTGGAGAATTCGGGCGACTACAGCGTGGCGCAACTGCCCTTCGTGGCGTTCGAGGGAATCGGCAACAACGAGGCTTACGCCGTAGAGCACCTGTTCCCGCTGGATCAGATGGCGATCGACCTGTCGTCGCCGGAAACGGCTCCGGATTTCGCCTGGTTCGCCGCCAACGAGAGCTTCAACGGAGAAGGCCCCATCGATTCGCTGGGGGACATCTTGCAGTTCATGATCAGTCAATTCTCGCCGACGCACCAGTACAACGTTCCGGCACTCGACCAGTTCTTGTCCGAGACGGTGCCGGTCATCATGGATTCGGTGGTGTGGCAAGATCCGGCCAGAAAGTCGGCGCTGATAGTCACCTTCGACGAGGACAACGACAACCTATCGCTGGGATTCGGCGACGAAGGCAATCGGATTGTGACCGTTGTCATCCCGTCGCCGGGAGCCGTCGCGGGCGGAATGCGGGACGGCCACTTCACTGCCACCGAGAAGTACGACCACTACAGCCTGATGCGCATGATCGAGGATTCGCTCGGGCTCCCGACGCTGACCAACAACGACAAGTTCGCTGCACCGATGAACGAGTTCTGGACGTAAGGACGAGTGCCCGCCAGCCGGCTGCGGTCCGTCGACTCCTGACCTTTCCGGTGACCCTGCCGGCCCCGGTCGACGGTCTCAGGCGGAGCCCGCCTCGATGGCCGCGACGACGGCTGCAGCTTCGGGACCGCACATCCGCTGCAGATTCACGGGGCCGGAGGCGGCCAACTCCTCGACGCGGCCCTGCAGACTCCCAGCGGAGATGTGGGCCTGCAACTTGGCGCCTGGGCACGACGTGTCGGCGAAATCCCCATGTCCGGCCAGCGTGCTGGGCATGACGGCGAAGGTCTGTGCGGCCCATGCGAAGGCCAGCGCGGCCCCGCGCAGCTGATCCTCGGTCACATCTTCGTGATCGAAGTCGCCTTCGCAGACCACGAGAAAATGCCCCGCTGGGTCATAGCTGGTCGCGGTGTCGCCCGCCAGCTCGGGTGTACGCAGCTCGAAGATGTTGCCGTTGCGGTCCACACCGAGGTGGTAGGCGATGTCGATCCACCCCTGCTGGTCCTGGTGGTAGCGCTGATGTTGGCGCAGGCGCGAGGCGATGGAGCGGTTGTCATCCAGTGCCACGGCGGTGTGATGCAGCGTCATGCGGCTGACGGTGTGCGGTATACCGCCGGGACGGGCCGGCCGCGCTCCCCAACCATCCCGGCATATCAGGCTCGCCGAAGTGGCCACCGGCACCGGCGCCGCAGCGGAGACGTGCGCCGGTGTTGGGCTGGCCACTGCCGTGGAGTCCGGAGCCGAAGTCGGCCCCGGACTGGGCGCCGGCAGAGCTGCGGATCGGGTTGCGCATGCCCCGGCGGCGAAGGCTGCACCAGCCGCACCCGCCAGCTGCAGCAGTCGGCGACGGTTAACCAGGTCCTCAGGTACGTCCGGCCGAGATGCACCCATGGCGATCACGATACGGAAGCCCGGATAGCCAACGCCAGTGATCGGTCCGGTGTCATCACCCCCACACCGGCGGTACCATTTCGCAGGGCACCTGACGGGGGCCCTGCGCGGGGACGTCGCTGCCGTCCAGGGCGTTGAGCACCATGGTGGCCGCCCGCCGCGAGCCCGCGATGGCCAAGTGGTCGCTGAAGTCCTCGGAGCAGGTGTCCTGCACAACGACGTTGATCACGTCGTCGCCGGGGCCACCCGGCAGCTGTCCACTCGTATAAGGGCGCACGAACTCGTCATAGCGAGTCGATATGTTCACATAGCGGATACCCGGAACGTAGGGGCTGCCACCGGAATGGAGTGTCTGCAGGAACTCCGATCCGCGGATCATCTGCGGCGCCGAGGCAAAGTGCACACGGTGGGTGATGTCCAGGGCGATATGGAACTCGATTGCTCCTGCGAGTCTGTTGGTGAACACCTCGGTGCCCTGCCACAGTGGTGCCAGCGACACGTACTTGCCGATCTTGTTCTTTCCGCCCGACACTTTGGCGTAGTAGCCGGGCACGAGAGTGCCCTGTGAGTGCCCGACGACGTCGACCTGTTCCGCGCCCGTCGCGGCGAGCACCTTGTCGACGAACGCGCCGAATTCCGCGGCCGACTCCTCGATCGGCGCCATACCTCCCAGAGCCGACAGCGGCCAGGGGGCCGACTTGACCGCCCCGAACGTCAGCGTGAATGGCGAGTATCCCTGCTCAACCAACAGGGGCACGTAGGCGCCCCAATTGGTTTGGGCGCCGCCGGCGGTACCGTGCATCAGAATGACCGGATTGGGGTGGGCTTTCGACAGCGGCCGATCCCACTCGTTGGCGCCCGGCAAGGCGCCACCCGGATTGAGCACTTCGGGAGGCACACCGGCAAAGAAGTCGTAGTTGACCTTGCGGCCAGAGTGTGTGTGCAACGACTCCACTTCGATGCCGGCGGCGCGCAGCGCCGCCACGGCAGGCCGTTCGATCTCCTCCCCGGCGTGCACCCCCGCGGCCAGTACCTGGTCGCCAAGGTGCAGACCCGTCCGGAGGGAATCCGGCGCAGCCAGCGACCCGATCCGCAACGGAAACTTCGCCACATCAGTGAGGATCTGGGTGGCGCTCGGCGCGACGGCCATAGCTGGCGACGGTACCGGATGCGCAGGCCCATCGGGGCGGACTCGGGTTCCGATGTAGCCGACTGATACACCCGCCCGGCGGCCGCCGTGGGTCACCGTTCCTGATTACTGTGTAGTAGTGAGTTCTGCTCGGTTGCGGCCCGAACGGTCTTGGCCGCGGGTGGCGCCCGCTGTCCGGCGGACCGGCACGCCTGCTGGGCGTGAGGGTGAACCGGAGCGGTTTGCACTACCCTGTGTTCTCGGTGTCCTGACAGGTC
>JAHZJB010000100.1 GCA_022601135.1 Actinomycetes bacterium
GGAGTTGTCCCTGCACGGCGACCCGACGTTCATCGTGTCCACCGCCATCGCCACCCGCGACTATCAGGACGTTCACCACGACCGGGACAAGGCCCAGGCCAAGGGTTCCAAGGACATCTTCGTCAACATCCTCACCGACACCGGTCTGGTGCAGCGGTTCATCACCGACTGGGCCGGGCCGACCGCCGTCATCAAGTCGATCGGTCTGCGACTCGGTGTGCCCTGGTATGCCTATGACACCGTGACGTTCACCGGTGAGGTGATTGAGGTCGTCGACGACTTGATCACGCTGAAGGTCACCGGCAGCAACAGCCTTGGCGACCATGTGATCGCCAAGGCCACACTGACGTTGGTGGGTGCCGCGTGAGTGCGGGCATATCCGGCAAGGCGGCGATCGCCGGTATCGGTGCCACCGATTTCTCGAAGAACTCCGGTCGAAGCGAACTGCGACTCGCGGCCGAGGCGGTGCTCGACGCACTCGACGACGCGGGGCTGACACCTGCCGATGTCGACGGCATGGTCACGTTCACGATGGATTCCAACACCGAAGTGGCCGTTGCGCGCGCCACCGGGATCGGGGAGCTGAAGTTCTTCTCCAAGATTCACCACGGCGGCGGCGCGGCCTGCGCGACGATTCAACAGGCGGCGCTGGCGGTGGCGACCGGCGTCGCGGAATGCGTTGTGGCATATCGCGCCTTCAATGAGCGTTCTGGTATGCGATTCGGCCAGGTGCAGATGCGCCTGGTGGACAACGCCGACTCCACCGGTGTCGACAACTCGTTCTGCTATCCGCACGGATTGTCGACACCCGCCGCGCAGGTAGCGATGATCGCTCAGCGCTACATGCACCTCTCGGGCGCGCGCAGTCGGGATTTCGGGCTGGTGTCGGTGGCTGACCGCAAGCATGCGGCCAACAACCCGAAGGCGTACTTCTACGGCAAGCCGATCACCATCGAGGATCACCAGAATTCCCGGTGGATCGCCGAGCCGCTGCGCCTCCTCGACTGCTGCCAGGAGACTGACGGCGGCGTGGCGCTGGTCGTGACGACGCCCGAACGTGCCAGGGATCTGAAGCACCGGCCCGCGGTCATCGAGGCCGCATCTCAAGGTTCCAGCCCGGATCAGTACTCGATGGTCAGCTACTACCGGCCGGAGTTGGGTCTGCCCGAGATGGGGTTGGTGGGCAGACAGTTGTGGCAGCAGTCTGGCCTGGCGCCCGCCGATATCCAGACTGCGATTCTCTACGACCACTTCACCCCGTTCACTCTGATCCAGCTCGAAGAGCTCGGCTTCTGCGGTCGGGGCGAGGCCAAGGATTACATCGCCGATGGTGCTATCGAGATCGGCGGCCGACTGCCGATCAATACCCACGGTGGCCAGCTGGGTGAGGCCTATATCCACGGCATGAACGGCATCGCTGAAGGGGTGCGCCAGCTGCGCGGGACATCGGTGAATCCGGTAGCGAACGTGCAGCATGTGCTGGTCACGGCGGGCACCGGCGTGCCGACGTCGGGGCTCATCCTGGGGTGAACCCTGCCGGGATATGATCCACGAATGCCAGACACCAAACGCAGCTGGGTTGCCCCGATCGCGCTCGTCGTCGCCGTCGTCGCCGTTGCTCTCGCAGTGTGGGGATTGGTGCGATCGAGCTCGTTGGGCGACGGACCCCGGGCCAGCGGCGATGAGGCCAAGACGAAGATTTGCGAGGCGTTCGACTTGGTGCGCGCCGCGGTGTCCCTGCAAACCAACGCAGACCTCGGCCCCGAGCGGGTCGCTGTCGAGGCGGTGGCGGCCAATGCCCGGCTGGCTACTCTGGGCGGCGGACAGTTCCTGTTGGCCAGACTGGACGAGACGGTACCCAGTGAGTTGGGCGACGAGATGCGAACGTTCGCAACCGAGCTCGAGTACATCGGGATGGGCCAACTCGCCGGCGCGGCCGCTGCCGACCCGGTCCAGAAGAACCGCATGGGCAATGCTCAGGCCACCGCCGACCGCGTGCTGGAGCTCTGCAAGTAACCCGGCTCAGGCGGGGACGAACTCGACTCCGGTCAGCGCGACGGCGTCGTCGCGTTCGGCTGCGGTCACGACGGCGGCAAATCCGCCCGAATTCTCCCAGGCGCTGACGCGCAGTGTCTCACCGGGAAACACCACGCCCGCCATTCGTGCGCCGTAGGACCTGAGCCTGCTGACATCACCGTCGAGCAGGTTGTCCACCAGTGCCTTGCAGGTCATCGCGTAGGTGCACAGTCCGTGCAGGATGGGCCGCGGAAAGCCCGCTGCGGCGGCGAAATCCGGATCCGAGTGCAGCGGATTGCGATCCCCGCACATCCGGTAGAGCAGGGCCTGGCCAGGTGAGGTCGGTACCGAAAGCTCGAGGTCAGGCCTGCCGTCCGACGGCGTCGCCGACGGCGACCCGGACGGACCCCGGTCCCCGCCGAAGCCGCCCTCGCCGCGGGCGAAGATCGACCGCTTCTGGGTCCACAGCAACGTGCCCTCCGGGTCGGTCACCGTCGTCTCCGACCAGATCACCGCGGCCTTGCCCTTGTCCCATATGTCGGTGAAACGCGTGACCGCCGTGCCACTGCCCGACGGTGGAATCGGCCCGGGCACCGTGACGGCCTCACTGGCATGCAACACCTTGCTCAGCTCGATGTCGATACCGGGGAAGCGCACCGCCGGCGGCTCGGTCATGTGGAAGCTCTGCGCGACGTTGCCAAAGGTGGGTAACACCTGTGGCGTGCGGTCCGTCAGATAGCGCAGCTCGCGCCTGCTCATCGGGTCGCCCCCGGCGCCCAGACCCAAGTGATAGAGCTGGATATCGTCACTGCTCCAGGAGAATTCGACGGGGTCGAGTTCAGCGCCGACGGCTTCGTCGAGATTGATGGGCACGACTCACTCCCCTCCGGGGTTCGATGTCGCCGACGCGGGGGCTCCGGCGAGGTGCAGGGCCGCAAGATACCCGAATGTCATGGCCGGCCCGATAGTGCCCCCGGGTCCCGGATAAGTGTGGCCCATCACCGGTGCGCTGACATTGCCCGCAGCGTAGAGACCGTCGATGACCGAGCCGTCGTCGCGCAGCGCGCGCCCCTGTACGTCGGTGACGATGCCGCCTTTGGTGCCCAGGTCCCCGGGCACCATCTTGGCCGCGTAGAACGGCGCGATGCTGATCTCGCCGAGGTTTGGATTGGGCTTGTTGGTCGGGTCGCCGTAATACCGATCATAGGCGCTCTCGCCCCGCTTGAAGTCCGCGTCGACGCCAGAGCGCGCGAAGCCGTTGAACCGCGCGACCGTTTCCGTGAGCGTGTCGGCAGGCAGTCCGGTCTTCGTGGCGAGTTCGCCGAGCGTGGGGGCGCTGACTACTACCCCCGACTCCATCCACTTCTTCGGGATGCGCTGCCCTGCTTGCAGTCCGGCGAAAATGTAACGGTCGCGGTACTGTTGGTCGAACACCAGCCAGGCGGGGATGTTCTCGCCGGGACCCGGGCCCTGGCCGTGCGGACCGCCGTACATGTGGTGGCACGCCTCGACATAGGGCATCGATTCGTTCATGAAGCGCATGCCCGCCATGTTGACGATGATCGATCCGGGTGAGTTGCGCTCGGACAGCGCGAACCACGGTGCGTTGACCAACGGTACCGTAGGTCCCCACCAGGCGTCCTCCATGACATCTAGTGCTGCACCGAGCTTTTCAGCAGCCAATATGCCGTCCCCGGTGTTGGCCTCGGCGCCCACCGTCCACTCGGTGGTGATGGGTGCGCGCTGGTACTTCACCCGCATCTGCTCGTTGTGTTCGAATCCGCCGCTGGCCAGGACGACCCCCCGATGAGCCCGGATGAGTTGCGGTTCGGTGGATTCGGGCCCGTCCGTCTGGCGTACGTAGATTCCGCGGACGATGCCGGCCTCAACGTGCAGGTCCGTCATGGCTGTATTCAGCTCCACCGGCACGCCCGCGTTCTGCAAACCGATGCGCAGCGGTGCTATCAGTGCCCGACCCATGCCCACCAGGTTCTTGCCGGTCGCCTGCGCCCACATGGTGCGGATCCCCACCCTGAGGCTGCGTAGCACCCCGCGGGGATGACGCTTGAGTTGATTGAGGCGCACGTAGTCCTGCTGCATGACCACCACGTTGAGCGGGACCTTCCCGTATGGCGGCTCCAGGCCCCCGAGGTCTGCGCCGAGCTTCTTGGCGTCGAACGGCTTGGGCTCCACCGAGCGGCCCGTCGCCTTGCCGCCGGCGGCCTCGGGGTAGTAGTCGGAGTAGTTGGGCACCCAGCACAGCTCGAGGGGCGAGTTCTTCAGCACGAACGACAGCATCTCCGGGCCCCGGTCCAGGTAGGTGTCGATCTTTTCGGCCGGCACCGCGTCACCGATGATCGTGTGCAGGTAGGTACGGGCTGCCTCCGCTGTGTCGGTGACGCCGTCGCGCTTGAGGACCTCATTGTTCGGGATCCACACGCCACCGCCCGACCGGGCAGTGGAACCGCCGTAATGCGGAGCCTTCTCGACAACTATCGTTGACAGACCATGGTGGGCGGCGGTGAGGGCGGCGACCATTCCGGCGGCGCCACTGCCGACCACGATGACGTCGTACTCCTGTCCAGTCATGTAGAACACGTTATAGAATTGGCTGGCTGCCGAACAACTGGCCCGGTCAAGAAAACGAGGGGACTTCACGAATGTTGTCCGTTGAGGTGCGTGACTGGCTGGCCGCCGATCTGGCCCAGGCTGAGCGAAGCCGGGTTCCGATCGGCCCGCTGACCGCCCGGGAACCAGATATCGACGTCGTGGATGCCTACGAGATCCAGCTGATCAATATCCGCCAGCGGATCGCCGAGGGGGCCCGCGTCATCGGCCACAAGGTCGGCCTCTCCTCGGAGGCCATGCAGAAGATGATGAACGTCGACGAACCGGACTACGGGCACCTGCTCGATGAGATGCAGGTCTTTGAAGACCGCCCGGTGAAGGCCGCGAACTATCTGTATCCGCGGGTCGAGGTAGAGGTCGGGTTCATCCTCGCCGACGACCTGCCCGGTGCCGGTTGCACAGAGGACGACGTGCTGGCCGCGACGGCTGCGTTCGCACCCGCGATCGAGCTCATCGACTCCCGCATCACCAACTGGCAGATCAAACTGTGCGACACGATCGCGGACAACGCGTCCTCGGCGGGCTGGGTGCTCGGACAGGCGCGGGTCTCGCCGAAAGACGTCGATGTCAAGGCCATCACGGCAGTCCTCACGAACAACGGTGAGGTGGTCGCCGAGGGGCGCAGTGACGCGGTGCTGGGAAATCCGGTGACCGCGGTTGCTTGGCTGGCCCGCAAGGTGGAGGTCTTCGGGGTGCGGCTGAAGGCCGGCGACATCGTCTTGCCCGGGTCGTGCACCCGCGCGATTGATGCACCCCCCGGTAGCCATTTCGTCGCCGACTTCAGCGGATTAGGTTCAGTGGAGCTGAGTTTCGAGTGAATTTCGCAGTCAACCCGGAGAGGACCCGATGACGAATACGGCGGGGCAAAAACTTCAAGCCGCGATCGTGGGCTCGGGCAACATCAGTACCGATCTGCTGTACAAGTTGCTGCGGTCGGACTGGCTCGAGCCGCGCTGGATGATCGGGATCGATCCCGACAGCGAAGGTCTGGCGCGAGCCCGCGCGCTGGGTGTGGAGACGTCACACGAGGGTGTGGATTGGCTGCTGGCTCGAGCGGAGAAGCCCGACCTGGTGTTCGAAGCCACCAGCGCCTACGTACACCGAGACGCGGCGCCTCGATACGCCGAGGCCGGTATCCGCGCTATCGACCTGACACCGGCGGCGGTCGGGCCCGGCGTGATTCCGCCCGCGAATCTGCGGGAGCACCTCGATGCGCCCAATGTCAACATGGTGACCTGTGGCGGTCAGGCCACGATACCGATCGTGTATGCGGTGTGCCGGGCGGTCGCCGAGCAGGGCGCGGCCGTGCCCTACGCCGAGATCGTGGCCTCGGTATCCTCGGCGTCGGCGGGACCGGGAACCCGGGCCAACATCGACGAGTTCACGAAGACGACCAGCCGTGGCGTCGAGGTGATCGGCGGTGCGCGCCGGGGTAAGGCGATCATCATCCTCAACCCGGCCGACCCGCCGATGATCATGCGGGACACCATCTTCTGCGCGATCCCCGAGGATGCCGACCGTGATGCGATAGCGCGCTCCATCCAGGATGTGGTAGCCGAGGTGCAGGCCTATGTGCCGGGCTATCGGTTGCTCAACGAACCGCAGTTCGATGACCCGTCGTTGAACTCCGGCGGACAGGCGGTCGTCACGACCTTCGTCGAAGTGGAGGGTGCCGGTGACTATCTACCGCCGTACGCCGGCAATCTGGACATCATGACCGCGGCAGCGGCCAAGGTCGGCGAGGAGATCGCCAGGCAACAGGCCGGGGCGTCGCTGTCCACCTCGGCTGGAGGCCGCATATGAGCATCGACGACATCTACTTCAATCCCATGTGGGACATCCGGATGACGGACACGTCGCTGCGCGACGGGTCGCACCACAAGCGTCACCAGTTCACCAAGGACGAGGTGCGTGCGATCGTCGCAGCGCTGGACACCGCCGGAGTGCCGGTCATCGAGGTCACCCACGGCGACGGGCTGGGTGGGTCGAGCTTCAACTACGGCTTCTCCAAGACCCCGGAGCAGGAACTCATCAAGCTGGCTGCCGAGACGGCCAAGGAATCAAAGATCGCCTTCCTGATGCTGCCCGGGGTGGGCACCAAGGAAGACATCGTCGAGGCCCAGAACAATGGCGGTTCGATCTGCCGCATCGCCACACACTGCACCGAGGCCGATGTCTCCATCCAGCATTTCGGGCTGGCCCGCGAACTCGGGCTGGAGACCGTCGGCTTCCTGATGATGAGCCACACCATCCCGCCGGAGAAACTGGCCGCCCAAGCCCGGATCATGGCCGACGCCGGCTGCCAGTGCGTCTACGTGGTGGACTCCGCGGGTGCTCTGGTCCTCGAGGGTGTTGCCGACCGGGTATCGGCTCTGGTCGCCGAACTGGGTGACGACGCACAGGTAGGTTTCCATGGGCACGAGAATCTCGGGCTCGGCGTGGCCAACTCGATCGAGGCCGTGCGCGCCGGCGCCAAGCAGATCGACGGCTCCTGCCGCCGGTTCGGTGCCGGCGCGGGCAACGCACCGGTCGAGGCGCTGATTGGCGTGTTCGACAAGATCGGCGTCAAGACCGGCATCGACTTCTTCGATATCGCCGACGCCGCCGAAGAGGTCGTCGCACCGGCGATGCCCGCCGAGTGCCTACTGGACCGCAACGCGCTGATCATGGGGTACTCCGGCGTCTACTCCAGCTTTCTCAAGCACGCCATCCGGCAATCCGAGCGTTACGGGGTGCCCGCGCACCAACTCCTGCACCGCGCCGGGCAACGCAAGTTGATCGGTGGTCAGGAGGATCAACTCATCGATATCGCGCTGGAGATCAAGCGGGAAATTGACGCCTCGGCTTAGCGGTTCCGCGGAACGTCACACCCGCCGGGCACGATAGGCGCATGGCGACCCGCGATCAGGCCCAGGCGATCCTCGAACGACTGGCCGGCCCCGATGCGCTGCTGCGCGATGACCAGTGGACGGCAATCGAGGCGCTGGTCGTGTATCGTCGCCGGGCGCTCGTCGTCCAGCGCACCGGATGGGGGAAATCCGCGGTGTACTTCATCGCCGCCAAACTGCTGCGCGCCTCCGGGCACGGGGCCACGGTCATCGTGTCGCCGCTACTGGCGCTCATGCGCAACCAGGTGGCCGCTGCCGACCGCGCCGGTGTGCACGCCGCCACCATCAACTCGAGCAACATGGCCGACTGGGCCGACATCCATCAGCGTGTGCGCGGCGGCGAACTCGACGTGCTGCTCGTCAGCCCGGAACGGTTGAACAACCCGGACTTTCGCGACCAGGTACTGCCCGCATTGGCCCGCGACGCCGGCCTGGTGGTGGTGGACGAGGCACACTGCGTCTCGGATTGGGGCCACGACTTCCGGCCCGACTATCGCCGAATCCGCACGCTGATCGCCGAACTCGGGTCCGAAGTCCCAGTGTTGGCCACCACTGCCACCGCCAACGATCGGGTCGTCGCCGACGTCGCCACCCAATTGGAAGTCGGGGGCTCCGACATCCACGGGGACACCCTGGTGCTGCGCGGTGGACTGGACCGGGAGTCGCTGCGCTTGTCGGTGGTGAACGCCGGAAGTCCGGCGCAGCGTGCGGCTTGGCTCGCCGAACACATTGACTCGCTTCCCGGTTCCGGCATTGTCTATACCCTGACGGTTACCCAGGCGCAGGACATCTCGGCGCTGCTGCGCGAACGGGGTCACCGGGTTGCCGCCTACACCGGCTCCACCGAGGCAGCTGAGCGCGAAGAGCTTGAGGCTGATCTGCTGGCCAACCGGGTCAAGGCGCTGATCGCCACATCGGCGTTGGGGATGGGGTTCGACAAGCCCGACCTCGGCTTCGTGGTGCACCTGGGTGCACCATCCTCTCCGATCGCCTACTACCAGCAGGTGGGCCGTGCGGGTCGGTCGACGGCGGGCGCCGAGGTGATCCTGCTGCCAGGCCTTGAAGACCAGGACATCTGGCGGTACTTCGCCTCGGTTGCTTTTCCCCCAGAGGCATTGGTACGCAAAGTGATTGACGCGCTGGAGCCGGATCGTCCGCAGTCGACACCGGCACTGGAGCCGCTGGTCGATCTCGGCCGGTCTCGTCTGGAGATGGTGCTGAAGGTACTTGACGTCGATGGGGCGGTACGGCGGGTCAAGGGTGGCTGGATCGGGACCGGAGCGCCATGGGAGTACGACGAGCCGCGCTACCGCACCCTCGATGAGGCCCGTAAGCGCGAGCAGCAGGCAATGCTCGACTACCAGCGCACCGACGGTTGCCGGATGGCGTTCCTTCGGCGTCAACTCGATGATCCGGATTTGGGCGCCGAGGAGCGGTGCGGCCGCTGCGACAATTGCTCCGGTGTTCGCTTCGGCGGTGAGGTCGATGCAACCGCGGCCGAGGAAACCCGTTCGCGGCTGATGCGGCCCGGAGCCGAGATCACCCCGCGCAAGCAGTGGCCCACCGGGTTGGGCAGGCTCGGCGTCGATCTCGGCGGCAAGATCACCGACGGCCCCGCGCCAGGACGGGTCCTTGGCCGGCTCACCGACCTGGGCTGGGGTGCCCGGCTGCGCAGGCTGCTCGACCAACCCGATGCCGAGGTGTCCGACGACCTCGTGCAGGCCACAGTGCAGGTGTTGGCCTCCTGGGACTGGCCGGTGCGGCCGGCAGCGGTCATGGCGTTGGACTCCGACACCCACCCACTGCTCATCTCATCGCTGTGCCGCACGCTGTCTGAGCTGGGTCGGCTAACCGACCTCGGCACCCTGAGATACGGGCCGCAGCGCCGGCCGGTGACCGCAGCGAACTCCGCCTTCCGAGTCGCGGCGTTGGCCCAGTCCTGGTCGGCCCCCGACGCCGGCCAGATACGTGCCATCCGCGGACCGGTACTTTTGGTGGACGACATGACCGACACCGGCTGGACACTGACGATGGCCGCACGCGTGCTTCGCGCCGCGGGCGCCGACGAGGTACTGCCTTTCGCGCTGGCGGCCACGAGCTGATGCTGGCCTACCTCGCCCTGGACCCAGAGCAGCCGCTCGCGTCGGTTCCCGCGTATGCGCGGCGCACAGAACAATTGGGCTTTGCCGGGCTCCACGTTCCCGAGACCATCCACGACTCGCTGGCGGCAGCCCTGCTCGCGCTGGAACACACAAAGGCGATCACGGTCCGCACGGCGGTGACGTTGGCCTTCGTCCGAAGTCCGACCGCCGTCGCCTATGCGGCCTGGGACCTGTCGGTCCTGTCCGGCGGACGGTTCGAACTCGGTCTCGGCAGCCAGATCAAACAGAACATCCGCGACCGTTTCGGCATGCCGTGGAGTGAACCGGTGGCGCGGATGAGGGACTACGTCGGTGCGCTACACGCCCTGTTTGATGCGTTTCTTACCGGTGGTTCCCTGAATTACGAAGGCTCCCACTACCGATTGACCCGGATGCAGCCGTATTTCAACCCCGGGCCCAGTGACGGTCCGGTGCCACCGATCTGGCTGGGAGCGGTGAACGCCGGGATGTGTGAACTCGCGGGTGAGGTCGCCCGGGGTGTCGTGACGCACTCCACCAACTCCGAACCGGACCACCTACGCGAGGTGGTCAGGCCGGCGCTGCTGCGCGGCGCCCAGACGTCCGGGCGCCCCGACACGGCTTGTGTCGTCGCGTCCCCGGCCATCGCCACCGGTTGCGACGATACGGCCATAGCGGCCGAACGCGAACGGCATCGCCGGATGCTGGCGTTCCTGTACTCGACGCCGGCCTACGCTCCGGCGCTCACCAAGCGGGGCTGGACCGACCTGCCACAGCGCCTCCGCGAGCTGGTGCGCGCTGAACAGTGGGAGCAGCTGCCGTCGGTGGTGGACGACACGATTCTGGAAGAGTTCGTCGTGTGCGGGCGGTACGAGGAGTTGGCGCCGGCGCTGGCGGCGCGATTCGGGTCGGTCGCGGACGGCGTGGTCTTTCCGCCGCTGCGTAGTGACGCCGACGATGACCCGATCGCGGCCTGTGTGGCAGCTCTGGCGGCCGCCGAAGTCGCTGTGCCGCTTAATCGGTGATTCAATTCTCATGCCCACCCGGTGCTCTCGTGGCGCTCCGGGCGTTGAACCGGCTGCTCCTGGACGACCTGGACGACCTGGACGACCTGGACGACATTGACGCGAACTAGAACACGTTCTAGTGTTCAATCCGGAAACTCAACCAGTGCGGTCCAATGGTGGACCGGTGAGAGGCGACAGTCCGGATGTTCTCCCAGCCGCTGGCCGACGCTATCGCCGAGGCCGAAACCCTCGTCGCCGCCGCTCCGTTCATCGAATCCGACGCGGATTTGCTCGAGGGCCTGCAATACCTCGCCGGCTGCATCGCGGCGTGCACCCGCCTGGCTTTCGACTACGACACCGACCACCCGTTCTTGCACAGCGGCACCGGTCCTTTCACCAAGATGGGCCTGGACAACCCGGACACGATGTACTTCGGCACGCGTGTGCAGCCCGGACACGAGTATGTCGTCACCGGGAGGCGCGGCACCACGACCGACGTGAGCTTCCAACTGCTGGGCGGCGAATACACCGACGACAACGTCCCGGAAAGCGAGACGGCGTTCGACGACCGTAAGCTGGACATCGCCGCTGACGGCACGTTCGAATGGCGATTCACACCTTCGGGTCCGGCTCAGCTCGTCATTCGCGAGGTATACAACGACTGGTCCGCCCAGCGCGGAACTTTCGCGATAGCCCGGACGGACACCGCAGGAACCGCGCCCCCCGCGTTGACCCGCGACCTGATTGAAAAGCGTTACTTTGTCGCGGGTAAGCAGCTTGTTTCCCGGATCAAGACCTGGCTGCAGTTTCCGCAGTGGTTCTACACGGAAAGCCCGCCCAACACGATGGTTTCGCCGCGTCTGACACCGGGTGGACTGGCCACCCAGTATTCTTCGGCCGGACGGTTCGAGCTCAACGACGACCAGGCCCTCATCATCACGCTGCCGGTCACCGACGCCCCGTACCTCGGGTTCCAGCTTGGCAGCCCGTGGTACATCTCGCTGGATTACATCAATCATCAGACCTCGCTGAACGGTACTCAGGCCCAGTCGGATCCGGACGGCAAGATCCGTATCGTGGTCTCCGAAAAGAACCCGTGTGTCACGAATTGGGTGGAGACGCTAGGGCACCGGAAGGGTTTTCTGCAGTTCCGGTGGCAGCGAGTCTCCCGCGAGCTGACCGCGGCGGATGGCCCCACCGTAGACCTGGTGGACATCGGCGAAGTGCCCGAGACGCTGCCATACTATGGATCGAACGAGATCGCCGAGACCGATTGGCGCGCACGGATCACGCTACGACAGCGGCAAATTGCCGAGAGAATGGTGGGCTAGCGCATGCCTGATTCCGGAGGGCTACTAGCAGGCAAGGTCGTCGTCATCAGCGGAGTCGGACCGGCGCTGGGCACCACGCTGGCGCGCCGGTGCGCGGAGAGCGGAGCCGATCTGGTCCTGGCCGCGCGTACAGTCGAGCGCCTCCACGATGTCGCCAAGCAGGTCACCGAACTCGGGCGGCGGGCGGTGTCCGTCGGAACCGACATCACTGATGAGGAGCAGGTGGGCCATCTGGTCGACGAGTCGCTGGCCGCGTACGGCAAGATCGATGTGTTGATCAACAATGCGTTCCGGGTACCGTCCATGAAGCCGTTGGCCAACACGACCTTCGACCATATGCGCGAAGCGATCGAGTTGACGGTGTTCGGGGCATTGCGAATGATCCAGGGCTTTACTCCAGCGCTAGCTGAGTCGAAAGGCTCTGTAGTGAACGTCAATTCGATGGTTGTCCGGCATTCGCAGGCGAAGTACGGTGCCTACAAGATGGCCAAGTCGGCGCTGCTGGCGATGTCGCAATCGTTGGCCACCGAGTTGGGGGAGCAGGGAATCCGGGTCAATTCGATTCTTCCCGGATATATCTGGGGCGGGACGCTGGAGAGCTACTTCAACCACCAGGCCGGCAAGTACGGCACTACCGTCGATGAGATCTATCGGGCCACCGCGGCCTCGTCCGACCTCAAACGGCTGCCCACCGAAGACGAGGTCGCCTCGGCCATCCTGTTCATGGCCAGCGAGCTGTCCAGTGGTATCACCGGGCAGGCCCTGGACGTGAACTGCGGCGAGTACAAGGCCTGACATGAGTGGACGAACCATCCGAACCGATGTGGGCACCGTCGAGGATCTGCACGCTTCGGCGGTCAAGGCCTGCGGACTCGATGACTTCGGCGCTGATGACGACAACTACCGCGAAGCGCTGGGAGTACTGCTCGACTCCTTCCGTCGCGACGCCGACCTCACCGAACTCGGCAGCAAGATGCACCGCTTCTTCGTGAGAAATGCCTTGGTTGCCCGATTGGTTTCGGAGGCGGCGTTCCAGCAACACCCGCAGCACGCCCGGGTAAGCGTGGAACGCCCCATCTTCGTGACCGGGCTGCCGCGTACCGGTACTACCGCGATCCACCGGCTGCTTACCGCCGACCCGGCGCACCAAGGCCTCGAGCTCTGGCTCGCGGAGTTCCCGCAGCCTCGTCCGCCGCGTGAAACCTGGTCGCAGAACCCGGTTTTCCAACAGCTCGACGCCCAGTTCAGCAAGGCGCACCAGGAAAATCCGGAGTACACCGGGTTGCACTACATGACCGCCGGTGAGGTTGAGGAGTGCTGGCAGCTGCTGCGTCAATCGCTGCACTCGGTGTCCTACGAGACGCTGGCCCACCTGCCCACCTACTCGAAATGGCTTGCGCAACAGGATTGGACCAAATCGTATCAGCGGCATCGCAGGAATCTTCAGCTGATCGGGGTCAACGATCCCGAGAAGCGCTGGGTGCTCAAGAATCCCAGCCACCTTTTCGCGCTCGATGCGATTTTTTCCGTATACCCGGATGCGCTGGTCGTGCAGTGTCACCGGCCCGCTGAGACGATCATGGCGTCGATGTGTTCGTTGGCGCAGCACACCACCCAAGGTTGGTCCCACACTTTTTCCGGCAGCGTGATCGGCCAAGACTCCCTGGAGACCTGGTCGCGTGGTCTGCGTTTGTTCGACGCCGAGCGCGCCAAGCACGACCCGGGGCAGTTCTGCGACGTCGACTACTTCGAGTTCATCAAGGATCCGATCGTCGCAGTCGAGGGCATCTACCGGAGGTTCGGCATCGACTTCACCGACGCGGCCCGGACCGCGATGACCGACATGCACGCGCAGACGCAGGAAGGTCCACGCGCTCCCAAACACACCTATTCGCTAGCCGATTACGGCTTGACCAAGGAGCAGGTCCGCGCTCGGTTCCAGGGTTTGGAGCAGCGGTCGCGGTAATTGATCAGCCGTCCCCGGGCGCGGGTGCCGACGACACTTCCTCGAGGACACCTTCGGCCACGGCGTGCCGGATGCTATCGGCGAGGTGCGGGCAGGATCGTTCCCTGGCCGGATCCCCTCCGGACTCCCTGATCTCGGCGAAGCGTGCGCACTGCCGGGTGGCCTCGCTGTTCCATTGCACCGATGTGTGTGTCGGTCCCAGCTTCTTGACCTGGACCGCGACGTGGCAGAACCGGCAGTCCACCGGCACCAGCCCTGAGGTCAGATAACGCTCACGATCACGTTGGGTGCTCTCCCGTACCGCGGCGGCCCGCTGCGGATCGGACGCGAAATCGGGTGCTTTGCGCCAAGATCCGCCGCCGTCTCCGTCGTGCGTGCCGTGGTGGTGATCGTTGTCGTGCCCACCGTGCAGCAGCAGCATCGACCGGGCCAACCGATCGACGTCGGGCGACTGGTGGTGCGAAGTCATGGCTAGGAGACCTCGGTCGGCTGTTCCGTCGGCTCCCCTTTGCGGGCCCTGAGATTCTCCTCGACTTCGACGTGCCAATTCTTGTTCGCCACCGTGGTGTCGACCTCCATCTCGAAGCGGTCGGTCATGTCGGGGGTGACCTCGGCGGCGTTGACGTAGAACTGTTGGTACCAGCGCCGCATCTGGTACACCGCGCCGTCCTCCTCGACCAGCAGCGGGTTGTCGATTCGGGTCTTGTGCTTCCAGATCTCCACGTCTTGCAGGAAACCCTTACTGACACCGTCGGTGAGGGCGTTGGCCAGCTTCTCGGTGGTCTTGTCGTCCAGGCCTTTCGGCTTCTCGACGATGACGCCCCACTGCAGCACGAACGCGTCCTGGCTGACGGGGTAGTGGCAGTTGATCAGAATCGACTCGGCTTTGAAATCGCCGTACATGTTGTGTAGCCAATTGATCATGAACGAGGGGCCGAAGTAGCTGGCCTCGGAATCCAGATGCGATTCTCCGTAGGCGGTGCCCATGTCGTCGATGTCGGGGCGGCCCACGTTGTGCAGGTATTGCGAGGCGATGTGGCCTTCGAAGACGTTCTTGAAGTAGGTCGGCAACCCGAAGTGGATGTAGAAGAAGTGCGCCATATCGGTGACGTTGTCGATGATCTCCCGGCAGTTGGAGCCCTCGATGAGCATCGAGTTCCACTTCCATTCGGTCCATTCACTGTCGGCGGCTTCCGGAATCTCCGGGATGCGGACCTCGGGTTGGGGAGGGTTGCCCTCGTGGTCGTGCCACACGAACAGCAGACCGCCCCGGACGTCGGTGTGCCATGCCCTGGTGCGGGCAAGCCGGGGGGTGCGTTTCGCGTATGGAACCAGCTTGCACTTGCCGTCGCCGCCCCACCGCCAGTCGTGGAACGGGCAGGCGATCTCGTCACCCTTGATGGTGCCCTGGGCCAGGTTGCCGCCCATGTGCCGGCAGTAGCCGTCGAGAATCTTGAGGTCGCCGTGGGAGTCGGCGAATATCACCAGCTCGGTGCCGAAGATCTCGACACCGTGGGGCTCGCCGTCGGTGAAGGCAGTGACGGGGCCCAGACAGTGCCAGCCTCGGGCGTAGCGATCGGGCAGCATGCCGGTGTCGATCTCGCGAATGTTCGCAGTCCTCGCAATTGAATCGGTGCTCACCCCGGGCCTCCCAACAGTGTGTGTCTAATTAGAACACGTTACAGTTTTCCCCCTCGGCTGCGCAATTCAACGGCTGTTCACCTGCGACAACAGTCCTGCATCAGGGGGCTGACTTCTGTGGTTTATCGGTACCCACGACCCACATCGAGTAGTACTGTGCGCCGCCGCCGTAGGCGTGGCCCAGTGCTTTTTGCGCACCTGCGACTTGATGTCCACCAGCCTTGCCCATCACCTGGATGGCCGATTCGGCAAACCGGATCATCCCCGATGCACCGATCGGGTTGGAACACAGCACCCCGCCCGAGGGGTTGAACGGAATGCGACCCTCGATTGAGGTCTCTCCTGCCTCGGTGAGCTTCCAGCCTTCGCCCTCGGGTGCGAAGCCCAGGCTCTCCAGCCACATCGGCTCGTACCACGAGAACGGCACGTACACCTCGGCCACGTCGATCTCGTCGATGGGGCTCTGGATACCGGCGGACTTCCACAGAGCTGCCGCCGCATCGCGGCTGGCCTGTGGATTGACCTGATCGCGTCCGGAGTATGCCAACGGCTCGGTGCGCAACGCGGTCGCATGAATCCATGCGACCGGGTGGCCGGCCGCGACCCGCGCACCGGCGATAGTCTCATCGGCGATAACCATGGCGGCCGCGCCGTCCGACGAGGGGCAGGTCTCGTCATAGCGGATGGGGTCCCACAGCATGGGAGATTCCATCACCTTCTCCAGGGTGATGTCGGGCTGGTGCAGATGCGCGAGGGGATTCTTCGCGCCGTTCCGTCGGTCCTTGACGGCGACCATCGCACCGATGTGGTTCGGGGCGCCGGAGCGGCGGATGTAGGCGCGCACGTGTGGAGCAAAGTAGCCGCCGGCACCGGCCCCGACCGGCTTGGTGAACGGCACCGGGACACTCAGCGCCCACATGGCGTTGGATTCAGACTGCTTCTCCCAGGCCATGGTCAGGACTCGGCGGTACTTCCCCGACTGGACCAGACTGGCGGCCACGACCGCGGTCGAACCACCCACCGAGCCAGCGGTGTGCACCCGGATCAGCGGCTTGCCGGTGGCGCCCGTCGCGTCGGCCATGAACAGTTCCGGCATCATGACGCCCTCGAAGAAATCCGGCGCCTTGCCCACCACGACCGCGTCGATATCGGCCATCGTCGTCCCGGCGTCGGCGAGCGCGCGGTCTATTGCCTCGCGCACCAGGCCGTTCATCGAGACGTCCGTGCGCTTGGCGACGTACTTTGTCTGTCCGGTTCCCAGCACCGCGGCGAGGTTCTTGGCCACTAGTTCTTCCCTTCCAGCACGGCGACCAGGTTCTGTTGCAGTGCAGGACCACTCGTCGCATGGGCCAGTACCCGCGAGGCGTTGCCCTCGAAGATGTGTTGGGCGGCAAAACCGATGCGTTCCAGGCCCGTCGAGAACATCGGGTTGGCAGCCAACGCACCACCGGAGGGGTTGATCCTGGTGTGCTCGGACAACCCGATCGCCTCTTCGAGGATCAGCTGCTGATGACTGAACGGGGCGTAGAGTTCGGCAACCTCGATGGAAGAGATATCCCCCGCGGTGGCGGCCCGCGCCGAGGCCGCCGTCGACGGCGAGGTTGTCAGATCACGGGCTCCCAGTACCGGGGTTTCTATCCGATGCTCGAAGCCGGTGATCCACGCCGGTCGCTCCCGCAGCTCGCGGGCTCGGTCGCCGGCGGCCAACACGACCGCCGAGGCGCCATCGGTGATTGGGGCAATATCGTGGCGGCGCAGCGGATCTGCGAAGTAGGGGCGATCCAGCAGTTCCTCGACGCTGTCCGCCGACGGCACGGAGTCGACCCGCGGGCAGGCTGCCATCGAATTCAGTGCCACCTGTGCCATCTGCGCGGCCGACCACATGCCTGAATCCAGGCCGAACCGTGCCTGGAGGCCCGCGATGCTGACCGAGTCGGGCCACAGTGGGGCGACAGTGTAGGGGTCGGTCTGCATGGCGAGAACTCGGCGCAGGGTGCCGGCCGAGGATTTGCCGAAGCCGTAGACCAGCGCCGTGTCGATTTCGCCGGTAAGCAGTTTGATGTAGGCCTCATACAGCGCCCAGGCCGCGTCCATCTCGACATGCGACTCGTTGATGGGTGGCACGGCACCGATCGAGTCGATCGCCGAGATAAACGAAAATGCTCTTCCAGCAAGGTAATCCGACGAGCCCGAGCACCAGAAACCGATGTCGGTCTGCTGGAGTCCCAGCTCGGCGTAAATCGAGGTGAAGCACGGCATCAGCATCTCGACACCATTGGTGGTGCCGTCGGTCCGGCGCACATGTGGTGCGTGCGCGAACCCGACGACTGCAACTTCATCGTCTAAAGCCATGAACAGTCCCTCTACAGGTGATGCCGGTAGGTGTCGTAGTCGGCGTCGGGATCACCCGTCGGCCGGAAGTACTCGATGTTGTCGATGCCAAGTCCCCACTCGTCTCGGGGCTTCCAGACCGCCTTGACCCGCATGCCCATCCGGACCTGGTCGGCCTCAACCTCGGAGACCAGGTGCAGGAAGGCGATGTCGGCACCGTCGAGCAGCACGTAAGCCGCGACGTAGGGCGGTGTGATCCGCTGTCCGGCAAACGGGATGTTGATGATCGCGAATGTCGTCACGGTGCCTTCGTCGGCTAGTTCGATGAACTCGTCGAGTGGCGTGCCGGTTGCCGGATCCGCTTCGCGCGGAGGGAAATACACTTTGCCGCCCGGGCCCGTCCGCCCGGCGAGAAGCTTGCCCCGGTGGAGTGCCCGCAGAAAAGCGCTCTCGGGCAGTGAAGCCGTGTGCTCTATCTCGATACTGCTGGGGGACAGCTGGATGGTGACCGGATCAAGGTCTGCTGTACCGCCAGCAGGAGCGGGTATCTCCTCGGGTCGATCGCCCGGCACGAAGTACGCGATGTCAGTGATGGCGCCGACGGTCTCCGCTCGCCAGTGCACATGCACGCGCGCCCCGGTGCTGATCGCGTCTGGTGAGCTGACGTCAACCACGTGCAGCAGCGGGGTATGGGCACCATCGAGAGTGATCAGCGCCCAGGCAAACGGACGGTCCAGCGGTTGGCTCTCGAGTGGTTCCGGCTGCCAAGTCCACGACACAACCGTGCCGACAGCGGCCACCGGTACCATCTCCGTCAATGGTTCGCAGGTGACGGGGTCGTACTCCGCGGGTGGAACATGCACCCGGCCATCCGACCCGCGTACCCCGACAATGCGTCGCTCGCGTAGGGCGGTAAAGAACTCGCCGAGGAGTGGTCCGACTGAACGGGTGTAGTCGAAGGACAGCTTCAAGGGAGCTGAAAGTGGCGGCTCATGCGGGTCGATCTGCACCGGGCTGCGTTGGCTGGCGGTCACGGAATCGAGTAGAACAGGTTCTAGGAATGGTTTCAAGCGAGGGCATCGGCGGCAATGCCCGGTCTGAAAGGCGGCGAGAATGAAGTTGGGACTCCAGCTCGGCTATTGGGGGGCGCACCCACCGACGAACGTGCCGGAACTCGTCGCCGCGGCCGACGGTGCGGGTTTCGACACCGTGTTCACCGCTGAGGCCTGGGGGTCGGACGCGTTCACCCCGCTGGCATGGTGGGGGTCGGCCACCAGTCGGATGCGGCTGGGAACCTCGGTGGTGCAACTGTCGGCTCGCACGCCGACCGCCTGCGCGATGGCCTCGCTGACCCTGGACCACCTCTCGGCCGGCCGGCACATCCTCGGGTTGGGTGTGTCCGGTCCGCAGGTCGTCGAGGGCTGGTACGGGCAGCGGTTTCCCAAGCCCTTGGCCCGAACCCGCGAGTACATCGACATCATTCGACAGGTGTGGGCCCGGGAGGCGCGGGTGACCAGCGCGGGTCCGCACTATCCCCTGCCGCTGTCGGGCGAGGGCACGACCGGACTTGGCAAGGCGCTCAAGCCAATCACTCACCCACTGCGCGCCGATATACCGATAATGCTGGGTGCGGAGGGCCCCAAGAACGTGGCGTTGGCCGCCGAGATCTGCGACGGTTGGCTGCCGATTTTCTACACCCCGCGGCTCGCCGACATGTACAACGAATGGCTCGATGAAGGTTTCGCGCGCCCGGGGGCCCGGCGCACCCGGCAGGATTTCGAGGTCTGCGCGACGGCCAACATCGTGATCACGGAGGACCGCAGCGCCGCTTTCGAGGCGATGAAGCCGTATCTGGCGCTGTACATGGGCGGTATGGGCGCTGAGGGCACCAATTTCCACGCTGACGTGTACCGGCGCATGGGCTATGCCGAGGTAGTGGACGAGGTCACCGCGTTGTTCCGCTCGGGCAGCCCGGACGGAAAAGACCGAGCGGCCAGCGTCATCCCCGATGAACTCGTCGACGACGCCGCGATCGTCGGTGACCTAGACCAGGTGCGCGAACAGATCAAGGTCTGGGAGGCAGCCGGTGTGACGATGATGGTTGTGACGGGCCGCGATGCCGACCAGATCAGGGAATTGGCTGGGTTGGTCTTGGACCATGCATAGGCACGTTGTTGCAGTGTGTCTAGAACAGGTTCTAGATTGAGGATGTGACCGACCCCACGCTGTCTTCGCAACACACCGTCGCCGGGACGGTCCTCACCATGCCGGTTCGAGTCCGCACCGCCCACCAGCACACCGCTGTGTTCGTCGTGGACGCCGATGCCGCGCAACGGATGATCGACTACAGCGGCTTGCAAGTATGCCGGTTCGGCGGTGTCGCAGGGCGCGGCCGAGCGGTGGTGGTGCTGATGCTGATGCGTTACGAGGACACCGATCTGGGCCAGTATTACGAGTACGGCACCAACGTGATGGTCAATCCGCCGGGCACCCCCTCGTCGCAGTCCACCGGATTTTCAGCCCTGAGGTCGGCCGGCGCGTTCGTCCACCACCTCCCCGTCGATCAGTCGTTCACGTTGGAAGCCGGCCGGATGATTTGGGGCTATCCGAAGGTGCTGGCCGATTTCACCGTCCGCGACGGACGTAGCTTCGGGTTCGACGTGAACATCGACGGTCAGCTGGCGGTGAGTATGGAATTTCGGCCGGGCCTGCCGGTGCCGTCGGCGTTCACCTCGCGTAGGCAGGTGCACAACACCTACTCGTACCTGGATGGCGTTATCCGCGAAACCCCGGGCGAAATGCTGCTCAGCGGGGTGCGCTACCGACCCGGTGGTGTCGAGCTCCGTCTTGGCGACCATCCCTATGCAGCCGAACTCGCAACGTTGGGTTTGCCCAAGCGTGCCCTGCTCTCCGGCTCGGCCGCCAACGTGGACATGACCTTCGGTGACAGTCGCAAGATTTCGCAGTAGGCACCGATTCCCAGGAGTGCAATGACGTCCACACCCTCCGTCCTCGACGTCGACCTTGCCGACGGCCGCTTCTACGCCGACGGCCCGGCGGCGCGGGAGGCGTATAAATGGATGCGGGCCAACCAGCCCGTTTTTCGGGACCGACACGGCCTGGCTGCGGCTACCACCCACCAGGCGGTGCTCGAGGCCGAACGGTCCCCGGAGCTTTTCTCCAGTGCCGGCGGCATCCGCCCGGACCAGCCGGGCATGCCGTACATGATCGAAATGGACGATCCAGCGCATCTGTTGCGGCGCAAGTTGGTCAACGCCGGCTTCACCCGCAAGCGTGTGATGGACCGGCTGCCGGCGATCGAGACGCTGTGCGACACCCTGATCGACGCGGTCTGCGAGCGCGGCGAGTGTGACTTCGTCCGGGACATCGCCGCGCCGTTGCCGATGGCGGTGATCGGGGACATGCTCGGGGTACTGCCCGAAGAGCGCAACATGCTGCTGAAGTGGTCCGACGACCTCGTCGGCGGACTCAGCTCCCATATCGACGAAATGACCATGCAGAAGGTGATGGACACTTTCGCTGCCTACACCGCTTACACCATGGACGTGATCGCCAAGCGGCGTGCCGAACCCACTGACGACCTGTTCTCCGTCCTGGTGAATGCTGAAGTCGAGGGCCAGCGGATGTCGGACGACGAGATCGTCATGGAGACGCTGCTGATCCTGATCGGCGGCGACGAAACCACGCGCCACACCCTGTCGGGGGGTACCGAGCAGCTACTACGACATCGCGATCAATGGGACCGCCTGGTTGCCGACACTTCACTGTTGCCGGGCGCCGTCGAGGAGATGCTGCGCTGGACTTCACCGGTCAAGAACATGTGCCGCACCCTGACCGAGGACACCGAGTTCCATGGAACCGCGCTGCGCAAGGACGAGAAAATCATGCTGATGTTCGAGTCGGCCAATTTCGACGAACGCGTTTTCGACAGTCCCGAACATTTTGACATCCGCCGAAATCCGAACAATCACTTGGCCTTTGGCTTCGGTACACATTTCTGTCTGGGTAACCAGTTGGCCCGCCTGGAGCTGGCGCGGATGACCGCGCATGTGCTCGAGCGGTTGCCCGACCTGCGGCTTGCCGAGGGGGCGGACGTGCCGCTGCGGCCGGCCAACTTCGTCAGCGGCCCGGAAGCGATGCCCGTGGTGTTCACGCCGACCGCACCGGTACTGGCCTGATCCTCGCCATGACCAGCACGGTGACCGGGTTGTTGATCGACGGCGAGCTGACGGCAGGACGCGGCGGCACCTTCCCGACGATCAATCCAGCCACCGAAGAGCCGTTGGGTGCGGCGGCCGATGCCACCAGTACCGACATGGACCGGGCGATATCCGCTGCGCGCAGGGCATTCGATTACTCGGACTGGTCGCGCGCCGTCGAGCTGCGAGTACATTGCCTGCGCCAGCTACGTGCGGCGCTGATCGAGGAGATCGAGGCGCTGCGTGCGCTCACAATCGCGGAGGTGGGCGCGCCGGTCTCCCTAACGCACAAGGGACAGCTGGACACGCCGGTCAATGACCTCGCCATCCCGGCCGACACCGCCGAAAAATATTCCTGGTGCGCAGATTTGGGAGAAGCCGCCCCGCTGGGCGTCAACACCAGCCGCAAGATCGTGCGCGAACCCTTCGGCGTGGTCGGCGCGGTGACACCGTGGAACTTTCCGCACCAGATCAACTTCGCCAAGATCGGGCCGGCCCTGGCGGCCGGAAACACCGTGGTGCTCAAGCCCGCCCCTGACACGCCGTGGTGCGCGGCGGAGGTGGCCCGCATCATCGCCGAGAAGACCGACTTCCCGCCCGGCGTGGTCAATGTCGTGACGTCGAGCGATCACCAGCTCGGCGCGCAGTTGGCCGGGGATCCGCGGGTTGACCTGGTGTCGTTCACGGGATCGACGGCAACCGGCAGAACGGTAATGGCCACAGCTGCGCAGACCCTCAAAAAGGTATCCCTGGAACTGGGCGGCAAGTCAGCGTTCATCGTGCTCGACGATGCCGACCTCGCCTCAGCGTGTGCGGCTGCGGCGTTCACCGTCTGCACGCACGCTGGGCAGGGCTGCGCGCTGACTACCCGGCTGGTGGTGCCGCGCGAACGCTACGACGAGGCGGTGCGGATGACCGCCGCCACGATGGCACACGTTCCCGTCGGGGATCCGACCAACCCGGCCACCGTCTGCGGCCCACTGATCTCGGCGAAACAGCGCGAGCGGGTGCAGGGCTACCTCGACCTGGCGGTCCAGGAGGGCGGTTCTTTTGCCTGCGGCGGCGGGCGTCCCGTGACGCCCTCGACCGGCTTCTATATCGAGCCGACCGTGATCAGCGGCCTGGGCAACGACGCGCGCACCGCGCGCGAGGAGATTTTCGGGCCGGTGCTGGTGGTGCTGTCCCATGACGGGGACGCGGACGCGGTGCGAATCGCCAACGACTCGCCGTTCGGCTTGTCGGGCACGGTGTGCGGCGACGATCGGATGCGCATCGACTGGGTGGTATCTCGACTGCGCGCGGGAACGATCAATGTCAATGGGGGGGTGTGGTATTCGGGCGACATGCCGTTTGGCGGCTACAAGCAGTCCGGTATTGGACGCGAGATGGGACTGGCCGGGTTCGAGGAATTCCTGCAGATCAAAGCTATCGCCAACGGTGTCCGATAGCTCAGCTTGTCGGAATCGATTGAAAAAGAGTCCCTTTGATGAGGTTTTTGGCCGAGGGCAGGGTTGCTTGGTAGGTCCGATCAGGAAGGTTCGCCGCTTGTTCGGTGAGCCCGCGGGCGAGCGCGTAGATGGCATTCACCGCTGCTTCGGTATCGGTGCCGGCGGGCAGCAGTCCTTGACCCGCGGCATCCCCGACGATGTCAGCGATGACGTCGCGCAGCGCCGTGAATTCCGGCTGCCCGGCCTCGCCGTGTCGCAGATGGGCGCCGCGTTCGGCGCGGATCGCGCGCTCGAAGTCGGCGAGGTGTGGGTATTCGCGCATGATGCGATCCGACTCAGCTAGCACCGCGACAAGCCGCTCGATGACGTCGCCACTGCTTCCCGCGGCTGCGCGCAGCCGCGGGAGCGCGATGTCGTCGGCGGCGGACATGGTGGCCGACAACAGCTCCGACTTGTTCGGAAAATAGTGATAGAGGCTGCCGCTGGTCATGTTCGCGGTATGGGCGATGCCGCGAATTGTCGCCTGGGAATAGCCCATCTCGGCGACAGTCCGCATGGCGGCCTTGATGATGCGGGCTCGCGTCTGCTCTCCGATGGCGCCAATCGGTCTGCCTAGTTGCGAAGCGGCCACGGCGCCAGAATAATCCCGATCAGCGGCGGTGCAGATGGGGACGTGGAGCGAATGTGGGAGTCGGTGCGATGACATCCACGCAGCTGGGCCGCCCAGTCGGCGCCAGCGGTCAGCAGACCCGGATACGGATCATCAACGCCGCCATGCGGACCGTCGCCGAAACGGGCTACTCGAAGGCCACGATCCGATCGATTGCTCGCACGGCAGACGTGACCAGCGCCAGCCTGTACAACTACTTCCCGAATCGATCTGCGCTGATGAAAGCGGCGATCGCGGCCAGGGCCGACATCGCGCTGCCGCGGCTGCACCGGGCCGCGCAACGTTGTGGCGGCGTCATCGACCGCGTCGAGGCGGTACTGGACGAGTCGGGGAAGTTGATGCACGAGTATCCAGATCTCGCCGCATTCGAGTGGGCGATCCGGGCCGAGGGCGCCGGTATCACACCGGCTGACGGTGCCGACGTGCAGTTTCTGGAGCTACGCCACATCATCGAAGGCATCGTGGATGACGGTCTGCGCGGTGGTGAGTTCAAGAAGTCATCCGACGCGCGAGCTGCCGTGGAGGTGATATACGCGCTTCTTTACGGGCTGACCGAGCTGGCCGCGAGCGCGTCACCGCGTGCCTATCACACGACGCTCGAAGCGGCGAAGCGGCTGATCCGGGGAACATTGTTCGCAACTGGTTGATATGATCAATCGATTGATTATATAGTTGGGTGGCATCCGAAGTTCCAGAATGTTGGCGGGGTTCACGAACTGATGACGGACGTCGACGCATTGCGCCAGAAGTACGCCGAAGAGCGGGACCGCCGATTGCGCTCCGATGGGCTCGCGCAGTACGTCGAGATTGAGGGACCCCTCGCGCGCTTCGGCGAAGATCCATGGGCCGATCCGCACTTCACCCGCGCACCGTTGCGCGACGAGGTCGATGTCGCGGTCGTGGGGGCCGGGTTCGGTGGTCTGCTCACCGCAGCGCATCTGCGTGAACAAGGTGTGCAGAGCGTGCGGTTGATCGACAAGGCCGCCGACGTGGGCGGAACGTGGTACTGGAACCGCTATCCGGGCATCGCCTGCGACGTGGAATCGTATGTGTACTTTCCGTTGCTCGAGGAACTCGGGTACATCCCCACCGAGAAGTACGCCAAAGGTGCCGAGATTCTGGCGCATTGTCGACGGATCGCCGAGCATTACGACCTGTATCGAGATGCCTGCCTCCAGACAAACGTACGCGAGATACGTTGGGAAGAAACGGATTCACGTTGGGTCATCTCGACCGATCACGGGGACGAGATGCGCGCCCGCTTCGTGTCGATGGCCAACGGTTACCTGCAGAAACCCAAGCTTCCCGGCATTCCCGGTATCGAGTCGTTTCGCGGTCACGCGTTCCATACCAGCCGCTGGGATTACGACTACACCGGAGCGCACCTGGGCAGACTGGCCGACAAGCGAGTCGGCATCATCGGCACCGGCGCCACCGCGATCCAGTGTGTTCCGCACCTCGCCAAGGCCGTCGCACAGTTGTATGTATTTCAGCGGACCCCGTCGTCGGTGGACGTGCGCGCGAACCAGCCGACCGATCCGCAATGGGTCGCCACCCTGGAGCCCGGCTGGCAGCGCCGGCGCATCGAGAACTTCCAGATCCTCACCGCCGGTGGGCAGGCCGACGAAGATCTGGTTGCCGACTCCTGGACGAGCATCACCAAGAAACTCCCGGTGATGCAGCAATACCCCGACGGCGGCCTCACCCCCGAGCAACGAGCGCACCGCGCTGAGATTGCCGACTTCGCGAAGATGGCCGAAGTGCGGGCCCGCGTTGACGCCCTCGTCGCAGACCCCGCCACCGCTGAGGCGCTCAAACCCTGGTACGGGTATTTCTGTAAACGGCCCTGCTTTCACGACGAATATCTACAGTCGTTCAACCGAGACAATGTCGTGTTGGTTGACACCCGCGGTCGGGGGGTGGAACGGATCACCGAGACCGGCGTCGTCGTCGACGGGCACGAGTACGAGTTGGACTGCCTGATCTTCGCAACGGGTTTCGAGGTCGGCACCGATTATGCGCAGCGCACCGGTTTCGAGGTGATCGGCCGCCACGGGATGTCGCTGACGGAAAAGTGGCGCGACGGTGTAAAGACCTTCCACGGCGTATGCGTGCACGGCTTTCCGAACTGCTTCATCGAGAGCATCGCCCAGTCGGGTTTCACGGTGAACTTCCCGTATCTGCTCGACGTCCAAGCCAACCACGTCGCCTGGATCATCGCCCGGGCGCTGGAACACGGTTTCGGTGAAGTCGAAGCTTCGGCCGGCGCCGAAGCGGCCTGGGTCGAGATGGTCCGAGAGCGCTCCGAGGCCACTGCTCAGCGCGCCAAGTCATGCACGCCGGGTTATTACAACCGTGAGGGTCAGGCGAACGAGAAGACGCGGCAAGGCAGCTTCTTTTTCGGTCGGCCGACCGAATATGCGGACATTCTGGAGACTTGGCGCGGTACCGGGTGTCTGGAGGGAATGGAGATTCGCCGGGGGCGAGGGGCGCGGTGACGTCTCGGCAAGCCCATCTTCGGTACGCCATCGGCCGGATCCGAGCGGCGATGCGGAACCGCCCGGCGCCCACGGTCGCGATAATCGGCGCGGGATTCGGTGGACTCGGTGCGGCCGTGGCGCTGCGTCAGGCCGGCGTCGACGACATCGTCATCATCGAGGGCAGTGACGGCGTTGGTGGGACCTGGCGGCGCAACATCTATCCAGGCGCCGCCTGTGACGTCCAGAGTCATTTCTATTCCTTCTCTTTCGCGTTGAACAGATCCTGGAGCCGGACCTATGCGCGGCAGCCGGAGATCCTTCAATATCTGGAGTCGGTGGCCGACGACTTCGATCTGCGTCGGCATCTGCGGCTCGGCACCCACCTGCGCCGGGCCCGCTGGCGGGAAGACGCCCGGCGGTGGGAGCTGGAACTGGTGGGTGAGGGTGCCGACGGCGTCACCACGATCGACGTCGACGTCGTGGTGAGCGCGGTCGGGCTGTTCGGTTCACCGAATCTCCCGGAGATCGAGGGCCTTGATGACTTCGCCGGCACTCTGCTGCACACCTCGGACTGGGACGACCGCGTGGACCTGGCGGGCAAGAAGGTCGCGGTGATCGGCACCGGGGCCAGTGGGGTGCAGGTCGTTCCAGAGCTTGCCAAGGTCGCTTCGCGGTTGTCCGTCTTTCAGCGCACCGCGCCGTGGATGGTGCCCAAGGAGGACCGCGCCTACAGCGCCGCAGAGTTGGCGCGCTTCCGCCGCAACCCGTTTGCGGTGCGTCGCGAGCGTTGGCGCGTCTGGAAGTACTTCCACGACAACACCGCAACGATGGCCGATGACCCGCTGGTGCCCAGCCGTGCGCAGTTCGCTTCGGACTTCCTGGAAAGCACGGTCTCCGATGGCACGCTCCGGCGGGCGCTGACACCCGATTATCCGTTCCGCTGTAAGCGGGTGTTACTGGGTGACGACTTCTATCTGGCGCTACAAGAACCCCACGTCGACTTGGTGACCGATCCCATCGCGCGGGTGACCGAGAATTCAGTGATCACCACCAAGGGCGATGCTGTCGACGTCGACGCGGTTGTACTGGCGACGGGGTTCGTGACCTCGGAGTACCTGTCGGGTATCGAAGTCGTGGGTACCGGCGGTGCGAGGCTGCACGAGCGGTGGGGGTGTGAGCCAAGCGCATTTCTGGGTGTGGCCGTCAGTGGTTTTCCGAACTTCTTCATGCTGTACGGGCCAAATACCAACCAGTCCAGCAGTTCCATCGTCTACGTCCTCGAGGCGGGTGCCCGATTGGTGGCCAGCGCGGTCGGCCGGTTGGCCCGCAAGGGCGGGTCCCTGGAGGTACGTCCCGAGGTAGAGCAGCGGTATAACGCCCGGTTGAGCGGTGACCTGGAACGGACCGTGTGGACGCAGTGCGGCAGCTACTTTCGGTCGCCCACTGGCCGCATCGTCACTCAATGGCCCTACACGGAACTTGAATACGCGCGCCGTACGTGGCGATTGCGCCCCGAGGACTGGATCCACCTCAGGTGATGCCGAAGTCGATCACGCCCCTGATCAGTTCGTCGTCGGCAAGATCGGCGTACGCTGCGTTGATGTCATCCAGCCGGTAACGCCTGGTTATCATTTCGTCGAGCTGCAGGCTTCCCGTCTCGTAAAGCTTTGCCAGCAGTGGGATGTCGGACCTCGGGTTGCACGATCCGAACACGGTGCCACACAGGTTCTTGTTCATCAGGACGAACTCCTGAACGCTGACGTCGATCGCGCGGGTTGTCTGTGAAGCCATCCCCGTCAAGACGCAAGTTCCGCCTTTTCTGGTGAGTGCCAGCGCGCTTCCGACATCAGCGGCCGCGATGAGCGAGGGGCAGAGAATTACCGAGTCGGCCATCACGCCGCGCGTCAGTTCGCTGACCACGTCGATCGCCTGGGCCGCCGACGCGGCCGCATGAGTGGCGCCGAAACCCAGAGCCGAGTCCTGTTTGTAGGGAACCGGGTCGACGGCGACGATGTGGGTGGCGCCGTTGATCCTGGCTCCCTGAATGGCTGCCGAACCGATCCCTCCGGCGCCGATGACTACCACGGTGTCGCCGCCCCGGACGTTGGCGCGGTGAGCCGCGGATCCATATCCGGTGGGAACGGCGCACGACAGCAATGCGCTAGGTACCAGTGGTAGGTGTGGTGCGATCTTGACCAGCGAGTCGGCTGAGACGACCGTGTGTTCGGCAAACGCACCGATTTTGGAGACATGGCCCAGATCTTGTCCGTCGAGGGTGTGATGGCGGAAGGTGCCGTCGGTCGGCATCCCGGGAGTCAATGTTCCGGCACCGAGGTCGCAGAGGTACTCCATTCCCGAAGCACACCAACGGCATTGCCCGCACACGGCGACAAAAGAGGCCACCACGTGGTCGCCGGGTGTGAACCGGGTAACGGCATCGCCGACTTCGACGACCACGCCGGAGCCCTCGTGACCGCCGATCGTCGGCGACATCGACGAAGACTCGGGCGGAGCGAACTGACCCTGCCGGATATGTTCGTCGCTGTGACAGAGGCCGGCGGCAGCCAACTGCACGAGAACTTCTCCGGCCCGTGGCGGGTCCAGCTCGAACTCTGTGACGTGCCATGGCCCGTCGTATTCATGCAGGATCGCGGCGCGGCTTCTCAGAGCAGGACCTCGATCTGTCCCTGGCGCACCCGATGGGAGACCGGGTTGAGGTTGAGCGACTTGATGAAGGTCGTCTTGTTCGCCACATTGGGGCCGATGCAGCGTCCGTCTACGTCGAAGTAGAAACCGTGGAAGGGGCAGCGCAGGCAGTCGCCCTCGACTACCCCACCGAACCCGAGATGCGCCCCTTGATGCGGGCAGTACGCGTCGTACACCCGCAGTGTGCCCGTTGCGTCGCGCCTCGCGATCAGCTCTGAGTCATCGACGGTGTAGCGGTGCACCTCGCCCGGCGTCAGGTTCTCGACGGCGTCCAGGGTCCACCACCGAGGTTCTTCGGTACACCGTTGCGGCACAGCCGGTTCCTGGAAATCTCTCGGGTAGAAAGTTTTTCCCCAGGCGATCACGTCACGCAGAGCTCTCTCAGAGGGCAACAGGCCCGAAGTGCCCAGGTACCTCTTGTTCTTCCAGATGATCGCGTCGACGTCGAACTCGTTCTTGGTGTAGTTGGCCATTACCTTGGCTAGCAGATCGCAGAGTCGGCGTCCTCGGGTCACTGCGGCGAAGGCCCGCTCCACGACTGCGGGAAATGTTGTCGGGTCAATCGCCATCGTGACGTAGACGCGGGTCCGATTCTCGCCCTCGGGCGTAAGGCTCACCAGGGCGTTCATCCGGGGCACCCGTGACCCGGTGGCACCGACGACCGCCAGGCCCGGTCCGTGGTAGACGTAATCCTGGGTGAGCTCCAGCTTGGGAAGCACCTTCGACAACCACCGGATGGTGCGGCGGGTGGAGCACGAGCCGTAACGGAATCGCGTGTCCTGCTTCAGCGTAATGGTCTCGTCGTCGACGATGTGGTCGTAGATCTTGGAGTACTCCCACAGGTGTACCGCGCGGAAGTGCAGATTGTCCGATCCGTTCTCGACAAAGTCCATGACATGAGTGTTCTCGAACAGCGTCGCTGTGCTGCTCACGTAGGCGGAGTCGTACGGCTCTGCGAACAAGGTGGGGAACGGCCGGTCTGGCTTCGAGAGATCTTCTCCGTACCAGACGAATAGGACGCCGATCTCGACGACGACGGTCATCGGGTGCTCGCCCTCGAAGAACACCTCATACTGGGTTTCGCCGTTCACGACCCTGGACTCGACGGTGACGAAGGTGTCGAGGAAGAGGATCCGCGGCCGCCGGGTCTTCTCGTACTCGGCGACCGGAATCAGGTTGAACCAGGTGTGCAGTCGCTGGGGCCGCGGGTTGACCCACCCCGGTTGCTCCACGGCCGTGCCAGAATCGCCAGGCCTGGCTGTCGGCATTGGCGATCTCCCGTTCAGTGTGCGGAGGCGCGGGTCCAAAATATAAGCAATCGATTGATTGCATAAGTATGTTGACCGAGGCCCTGCTCGTCAAGGTGTAGCGGGCGGTTTGCCTAGTGTGCGTTCAGATCGCGGATTCAACTGAAAACGCGATCGGTGCGCACACCAGCGGGCCCAGGCCCCGGCTCTACTTCATCTGGAAGTTGGGGGCGCGCTTCTCCTTGAACGCCCGGGGACCTTCCTTGGCGTCTTCGGACAGGAAAACAGGTACGCCATTGGCGGTGTCGGGCTTGAACGCCTCTTCCTCGTGCATGCCCTCGGACTCGCGGATGGTCTTGAGGATGGCTTGCACGGCCAACGGACCGTTGTTGTTGATCACCTCGGCGATCTCGAGGGCTTTCTCCAACGCGGTTCCGTCCGGCACGACATAGCCGATGAGCCCGTACTCCTTGGCCTCGGCCGCGCTGATATGGCGGCCGGTCAGCAGCAGGTCGCAGGCGATGGTGTACGGGATCTGTCGGGGGAGTCGGACCGCGGACCCACCCATCGGATAGAGGCTCCACCTGGCTTCCGAGATGCCGAACTTGGCGCTCTCGCCGGCGACCCGAATATCGGTGCCCTGCAGGATCTCAGTTCCCCCCGCGATCGCTGGACCCTCCACCGCGGCGATCAACGGCTTCGTCAGTCGACGGCCCTTGAGCAGACCCTCGATCTTGGTCGGATCGAAGGCGCCGCTCTTGAACGAATCCCCGGGGGGTGCCTTGGTCGCTGTCTTGAGGTCCATGCCCGAGCAGAAGTAACCGCCGGCCCCGGTGAGGATGCAGGTGCGAATCTGGGGATCCTGGTCGACGCGGTCCCAGGCGGCCACCATGATCGAGAGCATCTCAGTGGAGAGCGCGTTGCGCGCCTCGGGCCGGTTCAGCGTCACGACGAGGGTGTGTCCACGCTGCTCAACGAGGGCGTCGGGACCCTTCTCGGTGCTCTCTACGTGACTCACAGACCGTTCACCTTCCAGCGTCGACGCCTCAGACTTGTCTGAAAATGTAACACGTTCTAGTTTGGGGGCATGGCCCTGAATATCGCCGATCTCGCCGAGCACGCCATCGACGCCGTGCCCGATCGCACCGCCCTCATCGGCGGCGATCAACAACTGACCTACGCCGAGCTGGAGGAAAGGGCCAACCGCCTGGCCCATTACCTCATCGACCAGGGCGTCAAGAAGGACGACAAGGTCGGCCTCTACTGCCGCAACCGCATCGAGATCGTCATCGCGATGCTGGGCATCGTCAAAGCGGGCGCCATTCTGGTGAACGTCAACTTCCGCTACGTCGAGGGTGAACTGAAGTACCTGTTCGACAACTCCGACATGGTCGCCTTGGTGCACGAACGCCGCTACGCCGACCGGGTGGCCAACGTGCTGCCCGAGACCCCGAATGTCAGGACCATCCTGTCGATCGAGGATGGCACCATAGGTCCGGTCGATGACTACCGCAAATACGGGGCGGTGGAGTTCTACTCGGCGCTGGAACAAGGTTCGCCCGATCGTGACTTCGGCCCGCGCAGCGCGGACGACATCTACCTGCTGTACACCGGCGGCACCACGGGTTTCCCCAAGGGGGTGATGTGGCGGCACGAGGATATCTATCGAGTGTTGTTCGGAGGCACCGATTTCGCGACGGGAGAGCCGGTCGCCGACGAATACGATCTGGCGAAACAGGCTGCGGCCAATCCGCCGATGGTTCGGTATCCGATCCCGCCGATGATCCACGGCGCTACCCAGTCGGCCACCTGGATGTCGTTGTTCACCGGTCAAACCGTCGTGCTGGTACCGGAATTCGACGCTGAAAGTGTATGGCGCACCATCGCAAAGCATAAGGTGAACCTGCTGTTCTTCACTGGCGATGCGATGGCCCGGCCCTTACTGGACGCGCTGCTGGCTGCACGGGAAGCAGAGGCGCAGGGCTCCGAACCCATCGACCTGTCGTCGCTGTTCTTGCTGGCGAGTACGGCCGCGTTGTTCTCCACCAGCATCAAGGAGAAGTTTCTCGAGCTGCTGCCCAACCGGATCATCACCGATTCCATCGGATCGTCGGAGACGGGTTTCGGCGGCACCAGCATCGTCGCCAAGGGGCAGTCGCACACCGGCGGACCCCGAGTCACGATCGACAAGAACACCGTCGTGCTCGACGACGACGGCAATGAGGTCACCCCCGGTTCCGGGGTGCGGGGGATCATCGCCAAACGCGGACACATCCCGGTCGGCTATTTCAAGGACGAGAAGAAGACGGCGGAGACGTTCAAGACCATCAACGGCGTGCGGTACGCGATTCCGGGTGACTATGCCGAGGTCGAGGCGGACGGCAGCGTCACCATGCTGGGGCGGGGCTCGGTCTCGATCAACAGTGGCGGCGAGAAGATCTATCCCGAAGAGGTCGAAGCCGCGCTCAAGGGCCACCCCGACGTGTTTGACGCGCTCGTCGTCGGAGTGCCCGATCCACGGTTCGGACAGCATGTCGCCGCCGTCGTCCAGCCCCGTGAAGGCACCCGGCCAACACTCGCCGAGCTGGACGCCTTCGTGCGCCGCGAGATCGCCGGCTACAAGGTGCCGCGCAGCCTGTGGCTGGTTGACGAGGTCCAACGTTCACCGGCGGGTAAACCGGACTACCGATGGGCCAAGGACACGACCGCGGAACGGTCGGCCGACGACGTGCACACCAAGCACGCAGCGGCCCAACCTCAATAGTCAGCCGCTCACCCCAGGCTACAGTCGATCGCGATGACCATCGATGCCTGGATGCAGCATCCCACTCAGCGTTTCCTGGCCAACGACATGTGGGCGCCGCTACGGCGGTGGACCGGCGGTGACCTTCCGGATCGAGAAGTGCCCATCGAGGCTACCGTCGCTTCAATGGATTCCGCGGCTGTGGATATCGGACTGCTGAGTGCATGGAGCGGGCCGAATGGGCTCAACCTGGTGTCCAATGACGAGGTGGCAGGCTGGGTGCATGCCCGCCCCGATCGCTTCGCCGGCTTGGCCGCCGTCGACCTCGACCGCCCGATGGATGCGGTTCGGGAGTTGCGCCACCGGGTGACCGATAACGGATTTGTCGGGCTGCGAGTGCTGCCGTGGCTGTGGCGGTCGCCGCCGACCGACCGACGTTACTACCCGTTGTTCGCCGAGTGCGTGCAACTGGACGTACCGTTCTGCACCCAGGTCGGTCACACCGGCCCGATGCGCCCCTCCGAGACGGGCCGGCCCATTCCGTACATCGATGAGATCGCGATTGACTTTCCGGAACTCGTGATCGTGTGCGGACACGTGGGCTACCCGTGGACGGAGGAGATGATCGCGGTGGCGCGTAAGCACGAGAACGTCTACATCGACACATCGGCATATACGACCAGGCGCCTGCCCGCCGAGTTGATCGCTTTCATGAAGACCGGCACTGGGCAACGAAAGGTGTTGTTCGGCACAAACTATCCGATGATCGGCCATCGTCATGCCCTGGACGGACTTGAGGATTTGAACTTGTCCGATACCGCTCGTCACGACTACCTGCACGCAAACGCCGCGCGGGTGTTCGCCAAGCTGGAGGAGACCCGCCCGTGACCGGAGCCCAGGCCTTGCTGCGCACTCTCGTCGACAACGGGGTCGAGGTGTGTTTCGCCAATCCCGGAACCTCGGAGATGCATTTCGTGGCCGCCCTGGACTCGGTACCGCAGATGCGGGGAGTCCTCACGCTGTTCGAGGGTGCGGCCACCGGCGCGGCCGACGGGTATGCCCGGATGGCCGACAAGCCGGCCGCGGTGCTGCTGCATCTGGGCCCTGGCCTGGGTAATGGCCTCGCCAATCTGCACAACGCGCGCCGGGCCCACACCCCGATGGTTGTTGTCGTCGGTGATCATGCGACCTATCACAAAAAATACGACGCACCTTTGGAATCCGATATCGATGCGCTGGCCGGCACTGTGTCCGGGTGGGTGCGCCGCACCATCCATACCGGCGACATCTCCGCCGATGCCGCGGAGGCGGTCGCCGCCAGCCGTGCCGGTGTCGTGTCGACGTTGATCCTGCCCGCTGATGTGTCGTGGACCGAGGGTGCGGACACGGCAGCTGCGATTCCGGCGATCGACGTCAACGGTGTCGCCGAAGAAGTAGTACAACCGGTGTTGAGTGCGCTGCGGTCCGGGGCTCCGACGGTCATCCTCATCGGTGGGGACGCGACCCGGAACCCGGGTCTGGCGTCGGCTGTCCGCCTCGCTGAGGCGACCGGTGCCCGGGTGTTGTGCGAGACATTCCCGACCAGGCTGGAACGGGGAGCGGGAATTCCGGCGGTCGAGCGGCTGGCGTATTTCGCCGAGGCTGCCCAAGAACAGCTGGCCGGTGCCGAGCACCTCGTCTTGGCTGGCGCGAACTCCCCGGTGTCGTTCTTTGCCTACCCCGGGAAACCGAGCGACTTGGCACCCGACGGGTGTGAGGTGCACGTGCTCGCCCCGCCTGCCGGGGCGGCGGCGGCACTTGAGCGTCTAGCCGATGAACTGGCCCCCGGAACTACCGCAGCGGTCGCACCACCGGTATCGCCGGCCCTCCCGACAGGACACCTCGATGCCTTCGCGGTTTGCGTTGTGGTGGGCGCAGTGCTGCCCGAAGGGGCGATCATCGTCGACGAATCCAACACCGCGGGAGTAGGTCTCGCCGCCGCCACGGCTGGCGCGAAGGCCCACGATGTGCTGACGCTGACCGGGGGTGCGATCGGCTACGGAATTCCCGCTGCGGTAGGCGCTGCGATCGCCGCCCCCGACCGCCCGGTGCTCTCCCTGCAGGCGGATGGCTCGGCGATGTACACCATCTCCGCCCTGTGGACACAGGCGCGCGAAAACCTCGATGTGACCACAGTCATCTTCAACAACGGTGCGTACGACATCCTGCGGATCGAGCTCCAGCGCGTCGGCGCCGCGAGTGCGGCCCCGCCGGGCCCCAAGGCGCTGGAATTACTCGATTTGGGTAGCCCCACAATCGACTTCGTCAAAATCGCCGAAGGAATGGGCATACCCGCGCGGCGAGCTACCACGGTCGAGGAGTTGGTCGACGCATTGACCGCCGCCTTCACCGAATCGGGTCCGCACCTGATCGATGCCGTCATCCCGTCGCTTGCGGGGTAGTTCATCGAGTCCGTCTCACCATGTCCAGTACGGCCAGGTGGGCAAAGACCATGCTGGTGCCGATCGGGTTGCCGCCGCCGGGGTAAGCGGTGCCGCTGGGCGCCGCCATGGTGTTGCCCGCTGCGTAGAGTCCTGGAATCACCGTGTCTGCCGAGTCAAGCACCCGGGCTGCCGTATCGGTACGCAACCCCCCCTTGGTGCCCAGATCGGAGAGACCGAATGCCGCGGCATGGTAGGGGCCCCTTTCGATTGCGTACAGCGGTGGTGCGCCCCCGGAAAAGGCGCGGTCATACGGCTCGTCGCCGCGGCCGAAGTCCCGGTCGATACCGCACTGCACGAAATCGTTGAAGCGGCGAACGGTGTCCACCAGGTTCTTCGGGGGCACACCAATCTTGACCGCGAGCTGCTCAAGGGTGTCGGCCGTACGCCACAGCCCGGTAGCGACGTACTTCTCCGGTTCCACCATCGAGACGTTGGTGGCCTTCACCGGAGGGACCACGCCGTGGCTGTCGTCGTAGATCATCCAGTACGGCAGCGTCACCGCGCCGTCGTCCACTGCCGCCAGTACCGCGCGGCCGAGGCGATCGTAGGCCGCCGATTCATTGACGAATCGATTCCCATTGTCGTCGACGAAAATCCCGCCGGTGAACCACAGCGCAAAGGCTGAGGCACCGTCGGGATGCGTCAGGCCCGGCGACCACCACGCTTGATCCATCAGATCGGTATCGGCGCCTGCGGCGATTGCGGCCAGGTGGGCCAGACCGCGATTGCCCCACGGCCCCATAGTATCTCGGGAGATACCCGGGACGCCGTACCGGGCCCGCATCTCGTCGTTTTGCTCGAAGCCGCCGGCGGCCAGCAAAACCCCTCGCCGCGCGCGTATCCTTCTGGGCCCCGCAGCTGTCTCGACGACGGCGCCGAGGACGGCTCCTTCGGAGACGACCAATTCGGTCAGCGGGCTGTTCAGCCGGGCGGAGTTGGCCCGGCGCTGGCGGGTGGCGGCCAGAAACCGGGCGATCAGGGCGCGGCCGCCGACGAAATAGTCCTCGGGTTGGGGTTTCCCGAGCCGGTCGGAGTCCAACGGTCCGCGAACGACATCGCGCAGATCGGGCGCGACCGCCACCTTGAGCGGTTTGGCCGCGATATGCCGCATACCGTCGGCACGCGCCTTGGGCGCCTTGCCGAAGTAGTCGGGCCATGGCAAGAGGGAGAACTTGATCAGCTCGTCAGACTCCAGATACTCGACCAGCGGCGCGCCAGCGCGAACATAGGTCTCTTGCAGGTCCCGCGGTGTGCGGTCTCCGACCACGGCGGTGTAGTACTCCAGTGCGTCGTCGATGTTGTCGTCGGTGCCCGCCCGCAGGAGAACGGGATTGCAGGGGAACCACATTCCACCGCCGCCCGAATACGCGGTGGTGCCGCCGAACTTCTCGGTCGCCTCCACCAAGATGACGTCGAGGCCTTCCCGTGCTGCGGTGTAGGCACCGGTGACTCCGCCCGCGCCCGAGCCGGCGACCAGCACATCAGTCACCTCGTCCCAGTCAGACATAGGTGCTCCTGCCGTGACCGGTGAACTCCGCGTCCAGCGCTTGGCGGTCCTCATCGGTCATCCGCCGGTATTCAGGGCGCCCGCGGCCCGCCCAGCGGTACACCGGTTCGTCGGTGTGCCAACGCTGGGCCTGCAGGTCGCGCTTGAGCACCTTGTTGGATCCAGTTGCCGGCAGGTTCGCCGATATGCGGAGCAGCCGCGGAATCCCTTTGGCCCCCAGATCATCCTGTACCGCCAGAAATGCCGCGAAGTCACCGACGTCGAAAGCGCCTGGGTCGGCGACCTCCAATGCGGCCATCACCTGATCTCCCGACCGTGGATCGGGGACACCATAGACCCCTGCGGTGATCACGTGAGGGTAGCGACGGACGACACGTTCAATCGTCAGGGCCGAGGTGTTCTCGCCGTCCACCCGAATCCAATCACCCCGTCGCCCGGCAAAATAGAGGAATCCATCGGCGTCCAGGTATCCCAGATCGCCAGACCAATACCAGCCGTTGCGTACTCGCTCGGCGTCCGCCGCATCGTTACGGTAGTAGCCCTCGAAATCGCGCGCGCCCCGCTGGTCCACGATCTCGCCGATGGCCTCATCAGGGTTGAGCACCCGCCCCTGCGAGTCGACAACCGCAGCCGGACAACGGTTCAGAGACTGCGGATCGACGATGGCGATGCCCTCGTGTGCCGGCCTGCCCAACGCACCCGCGGGCGCGGCGGGATCGGCGACGGCCGCCGCGCCGCCCTCACTGGAACCGTAACCCTCGAACAGCTTGGCCCCGAATCGGCGGCGGAACTCTTTCTGGTCTTCCGGTGATGCCTCGGTGCCGAACCCTCGCGTCAGGGTGTTGTCGGCATCGTCGGGTCTCTCCGGTGTGGCCATCAAGTAGGCCAGCGCTTTGCCTACGTAGGTGAAGAAGGTGGCACCGAAATACCGGACATCCGGGAGGAATCCAGCGGCGGTGAACTTCGGAGTCAGACACACCGTGGCACCGTTGGCCAGGGCGGGCGCCCAGAGCGCCATGATGGCGTTGCCGTGGAACAGCGGCATGCAGCAGTAGTCGACGTCACCACGGTGATGGCCGTACTTATCGGAAGCCGCGTAGGCGATCCGGGCCAGGCGGCCCTGACTGCACCTGACGGCCTTGGAACTACCAGTCGTGCCCGACGTGAACAGCAACAGATACAAGGATTGCGAAACCACGTCTGGGGGGAAAAGGGTTTCGGTCCGGCAGGCCTGGATCTGGCTCCGGTATCCAGGTTCGTCGATGAGTAGGAAACGGACTGAGTCAAGTCCGTGGTCGAGCTTCCGGAGCCGACCCATGCCTTGTGCATCGGTGACGATCAATTGGCAATCTGCGTGCCGGATGTCGGCTGCGAGCCCGTCCGCGCCGCGGGTGGGGTTCAACCCGACGACGGTTGCGCCGGTCAATGCTGCTGCGCCGAGCCAGAATGCAAAGTCCGGGACGTTGTCGAGCAACACGCCGATATGAAACGGGGCGGTGCTGAAGTGCTCATCCCGCAGCGCGCGGGCCAGAGTCGCGCGGGCCGCCGATTCGCCTACCACCTGGTCCCACGTCCAGTCACCGTCGCGCGTTCGCAGCCCCGGGTGCTGGTCTCCGACCCTGTCCATCAGCATGCCGGCGATGGTGTCGCGGCGTGTCATCGTCGGGCTATCCGGTAGACGGGGTCGGCGCAGTCGGCGGCCTCAGCCGACAGCTGCCGTTTGAGAACCTTGAAGGTCCGGGTGCGAGGCAGCTCGGTCCCGACGCGCACGTAGACCGGCCATTGCTTCGGGCCGAGATCGGTTTGCCGGCTCAGGAACCCGGTGAACTCCTCCGGGTCGAACACGACTCCTTCGGGGAGGACCAGGGCGGCCATCACCTGATCGCCAACCGAAGGATCGGGAATCGGGTATACCGCCGCCTCGGTGACTCCCGGGTAGCGCATCAAGATCCGTTCGATCGGTGCGGTGCCGAGGTTCTCACCGTCCACCCGCATCCAATCACCCAGTCGGCCCGCGAAATAGGCGAAGCCATCCTCGTCACGATAGGCCAGGTCCCCGCTGTGATACACGCCGCCCCTCATCCGCTCGGCATCGGCCTCGGGATCCTTGTAGTAGCCCCGGAAGAGTCCGCGCCCTTCGGTGTTGACCAGCTCACCGACGACTCCCGGGGGGCACTCCAGGCCACTGTCGACGTCCAGGATCGCCACCCCGTCCACCAACGGACCCAGGGCCCCGTCGGGAGTATCTGGTGTTCGGGCTATGGCGACGCCGCCTTCGCTCGAACCGAAGCCGTCGATCACCTGAACCCCGAAACGCTTCGCGAATCGGCTCAGATCGCGGGGGGCTCCTTCGTTGCCGTAGGCGAGCTTCAGTGGATTGTCCGAATCGTCCGGCCTTTCCGGGGTGGCCAGGATGTACGACAGTGGCTTCCCGACGTAGTTGGCGTAGGTCGCACCGAGACGCCGAACATCGGGAATAAACTGAGACGCTGAGAAGCTGCGCCGCAATGCGATTGAAGCGCCCGCTGCTGCCGCGGGGGCCCAACCCGCCATGATCGCATTGGAGTGGAACAGCGGCATCGACAGGTAACAGGTGTCGGAAGGGCCGAGGCCGAGACGCTGCGCGAGCATGATCCCTGGGAACGCGACCTTCTCGTGAGTGCAGCGCACCGCCTTCGGATCTCCGCTGGTGCCTGATGTGAAGATGAGCATGAACAAGTCGTCGGCTTCGGCAGGGGGGAACTCAACCGGCGCATCGCCGAACGTGCTGAGTTCTTCAGCGAATTCCGCTGATTCGACATCCAGTGTGGCGACACCGCCGGGAACGCTGTGGCGTAGCCCGGAGCGGTCGGCCAGCACCAGTTGGCAGTCGGCGTGTTCGATATCGCGTTGCAGGGAAACTCCCCGACGGGTCGGATTCAGTCCGACCGGCACGATCCCGGACAGAGCGGCGGCTACCAGTACCGTGCTGAAGAACGGTGTATTGCCCGCGAGTACTCCCACGTGGGGAGGCCGTTCCCAATCCAGCCGGGCTCGAAACCACGCCGCCAGATTGGCGCCGCCCTGAATGTGGTTGCGCCAGCTCACAAAAGCCACCGGCGGCGCCCCAAACTCGCCGGCTTCGATTGCGTACACACCTCGGTCGTCGACCTCGACCAGGGCGGTCAGCAGACCGTTCACGGTCGGAACGACTGGGGTAGCCACGGTACGAGGGCGAATCAGGCCGGACTGTCGGCCAGTTCACGACCGATCTCCAAGAGGGCTCCGGTGGCGCTCCCCAACGCGAATTCGGACTGCTTGGCGGCCAGGAAGTAGCGGTGTACCGGGTGGTCGGTGTCGATTCCGACGCCACCGTGTACGTGCACCGCCGTGTGGGCCACCCGGTGGCCGGCTTCGGCCGCCCAGAACGCGGCGGAGCGAACGTCGATATCGGCGGATTGGTCGACGGACAAACGCCAGGCGGCCTGGATCAGTGTCATGCGCAATCCCTTGACGTCGATATAACCGTCGGCCAGGCGTGCCGACACGGCCTGGAAGCTGCCGATCGGCCGGTCGAATTGTTCGCGTTCCCGGGCGTATTGCGCGGTGAGTTCGAGAGCCCGGTCCACCACGCCCAACTGGAAAGCCGACAGCCCCAGCATCTGGCGGGTCTCGAGCCAGTCGCGCAGGGCGGCCCCGTCGGACCCGATGATGCGCTGCTCGGCGACCTCGACGTCGTGCAGTTCGAGGTGCCCGACGCACCCCAGTCCGGTGGTGCTCAGCGGCTTGACGGTGACGCCTGGATCATCGGCGGACACGACGAAAACCTCCGTTCCCGCATCGGTTTGGGCCGCAACGAGGAACGCGTTTGCCACCGGCCCGTACCGAACCTGGGTACGAGTACCGGTCAGCCGATACCCGGTGCCGGCCTTCTGAGCGTGGACCGGCCCGCCGCCCATCTCCCCGGCCAGCGCGACGGTGAGAATCGTGTCACCGTTCACGGCCGGTGCCGCCCACTCGCGCTGTAGTTGCGGGGAACCGAACCGCGCCAACGCGCATGCCGACACCATGACCGATTCGAGGTAGGGAACCGCGGCCAGTTGCCTGCCAAGTGCCTGGAGGACGGCCGTCTGCTCCAGGACGCCGTAACCGCCGCCCCCCAGCGCTTCCGGCGCGGCGGCCGACAGGACGTCTGCGGCGATGAGCTTGGACCACAGCTCGCGGTCGAAGCGGGTCTGGGCGCCGTCCAGTTCACGCTGATGCTCGGGCGTGCATACCGCCTCGGTGATGGTGCGAACCAGGCCACTCAGGTCTTCTGATGCTTCCGGTTGCGAAAAGTCCACGCGAAGTCTCCTTGTTCCCTTACCGATTGACCCGGGGCAGGCCGAGCGCGACCATGCCGATGATGTCCCGCTGGATTTCGTTCGTGCCGCCGCCGAAGGTGAGGATCAGGCAGGATCGGTGCATGCGCTCGACGCGGCCACGCAACAAGGCGCCGGGTGAATCGTTGCGCAGCGTTGCCGAGGTGCCCAGCACCTCCATCAGTAGCCGGTAGGCCTCGGTGGCCAGTTCGGTGCCGTAAACCTTCGCCGCCGAGGCGTCAGCCGGTGACGGAGCCGCGTCGCTGGACGCGAGTTCCCAGTTGATCAGCTTGAGCACCTCGGCTTTGGCGTGTACCCGGGCCAGGTTCAGCTGGACCCACTCTGAGTCGATGAGCCGTTTGCCGTGGGCGTCCTTGGTGTTTTGCGCCCACTCGCGAACACCGCCCAGCGCCGAGAAGATCGGCTGCGCCGAGACCAGGGCCACCCGTTCGTGGTTGAGCTGGTTGGTGACGAGCTTCCAGCCGGCGTTCTCCTCGCCGACCAGGTTGCTCGCCGGCACACGTACGTCCTGGTAGTAGGTGGCGCTGGTGTCGACTCCCGACATCGTGTGCACCGGCGTCCAGGAGAAGCCCTCGGCCGAGGTCGGCACGATCAGCACCGAGATCCCGCGGTGTTTCTTGGCATCGGGATTGGTGCGTACGGCGAGCCAGACATAATCGGCGTAAGCGATCAGGCTGGTCCACATTTTCTGCCCGTTGACGATGTATTCGCCCCCTCCGGAGGCGTCGCGGACGGCTGTGGTCCGCAGCGCGGCCAGGTCCGTTCCCGCGCCGGGCTCGGAGTAGCCGATGGAGAAGTGCAGCTCGCCTGCGGCGATCTTGGGCAGGTAGAACGTCTTCTGTTCCTCGGTGCCGAACGCCATGATGGTCGGCGCCACGCTGTTGATGGTCAGGAAAGGCACCGGGACGTTGGCGATCGAGGCTTCGTCGTTGAAGATCAGGCCGTCCATCGGTGGACGGGCCTGGCCGCCGAACTCCGTGGGCCAGGACAGCGTCAGCCAGCCATCCTTGCCCATCTGAGCGACGGTCTCGCGGTAGACGTCTCCGCGCCCCATCTCGCCGTCGCTGGATGCCAGCGCCTCGGTGCGCTCGGGCGTCATGAGCTTGGTGAAGTACGCGCGAAGCTCGCGGCGCAGCTCTTCCTGCTCGGGGGTGTAACCGATTCGCATCGACCTGTCCTCGCCTCTCTGCGGGTCTTAATCTGTGTCCGGAAGGGATGCTTACGGGCACCAAGGGACACCTGAAGCCTTTCCCGGTTGTAACACGTTCTAGTGTTGGGGTCCAGGCGGGTGTCAAACTACGGACAGGAGGACGTCATGCGAGTGGAAGTGGATCACGACCGTTGCGAGGGCAACGCAATCTGTGTCGGGGTGGCCCCGGACCTGTTCGCCCTCGATGACGAGGACTATGCCGTGGTGAAGGCCGACCCGGTGCCTGTCGAGGAGGAAGCGGTGGCCGAGCAGGCCATCGCCGAATGCCCGCGCGCCGCGCTGATCCGCCACGACTAGAGGTATTCGTACCTTGACCCCTACAGAGGGCTCCACGAGTCACATCGATCTGTCCGGATACGTCGCGGTCGTCACCGGTGCCGCCGCCGGGCTGGGCCGCGCCGAGGCCATCGGACTGGCCCAATCCGGAGCACTGGTTGTCGTCAACGACATAGCTGCGGCGCTGGGGCAGTCCGACGTCCTCGACGAGATCGCCGCGGCGGGATCCAAGGGCGTCGCGGTTGCCGGCGACATCAGCGAACGGGCCACAGCCGACGAACTGGTCCGGCGGGCTGACCAGCTCGGCGGTTTGAACATCGTCGTCAACAACGCGGGGATCACACGCGATCGGATCCTGTTCAACATGAGTGACGAGGA
>JAHZJB010000011.1 GCA_022601135.1 Actinomycetes bacterium
CGTTCGCGTTGACACGGTGCGCCAAACCTGAGAAGCTCTCAGTATCACAATCAGGCAAAGGTGGGGGATCATGTCTACTACGGGAAAGCTGCCGAACGTCGGTACGGCGTTCAAGGTCGGGGCTTCGGCTTTCGCGATTGCTGGCGCGTCTGTCTTGATGCCCGGGGTGGCTAACGCGAGCCCGATTGCTCCCTTACCGACGGTTGGCCTCGGCGCCTCCGCGGACGCCCTCTGCGACGAGGCTGATTCAGACGATTGCGTGGGTGCGCTAGCTGCTGCCGAGGGATCGGCGAACGCTGTCGCTGAGGGTCCTTTCCAAAATGATTTCTGGTGGTTCGGTGACATCCCCGATCCAGCGCCAGAGAACATCGCTGTTTTCGAATACAACATCATCCCGCTGTTCAGCCCGGCAGTTCAGGCTGCGGCATATTCGTGGTGGGCGTCAGTGAATCCCGATGGCATCAACGCGTGCATCCTCGGGGCTACGGCGAAGGTCGACTCCTACAGCACCCTGACGGTCGGGTTTACAAAGGGCTGCAGCGGCGACGCGTAACAGGACGGTTCCGAAACCGAGGCCACAAGTGCTAGGTCTGTTCGGACTACTTGGTTTCGCCAGTCTGGCGGCGGTGTGAGCCCATCCGATGGTCTGGCCTTGGAGGATTCCGTGCCTGTCCGACGTTTCCAAGGCATTTGACAGGAGATTCGGCGCAGTGTTCTCCGCTGTCGATTGTCTCTAATGCAGTTGGCTGGGATGTCATGCGCCAACTTGGCGCGGGCGATTGCGGATGTTGTGACGGTGTCGGAGAAGACGCCCGGCCATCCTGACTAGACTCGACCCTGACGGCGCCCAAGTATCGCTTATCGGCGTCAGTAATACTTCCAGAGGTTGTGACCACAAGCTATCCGGTGGCAGCTCGGACTCGGCGTTGCGGGATTGGTGTGGCGTGCTCCCCGTGAACGCGCTGGTCATCGCTTCGGCTGTGGGGTGGCTCTGGTGGCCCGAATCGGTGCTCGCCGGCGGGCGCGAATTCTATTCCGAGAAATTCTCGCCTTTCTGGGCGATTGCGTTGACAAGGTGCACCAATCCTGAGAAGCTCTCAGCAACACATAAATGCTCTGAGGGGTGGGGGACATGTCTAAAGTTTCTAAGTTGAAGGTGGGTACTGCGGCTTGCGCAATGGCCGGAGCCGCCGTCTTGGCGCCGGGGGCCCTGGCTCACGCGACCCCTTCGGCTCCTATGCCCTTGGCGGGTCTGGGTGCATCAGCTGACGCGCTGTGCGATGAGGCCGATACGGAATGCGTGGAATTCGCTACGGCGTCGGCGAATGCTGCTACGAATCCGATCATCCAAAATGACTTCTGGTGGTTCGGTCCGATTCCTGAAGATGTACCGGAGAACATCGCAGTATTTGAGTACAACATCATTCCCCTGTTCACACCAGAAATCCAGGCCGCGGCCTACTCGTGGTGGGAGTCAGTGATTCCCAACGGAATTAATGCGTGTGTACTTGGGGCTACTGCGAAGATTGACTCCTACAGCACCCTCACGGTCGGATTCACCAAAGGCTGCAGCGGCGCTTAATAAGACGACGTGATCAAAATCTGCGGCTAGGTAGGCGCTGGGACTTGATCTAGCTGTAGTCTGATCGCGGCAGTCCGACGAAGGACAGCAATCAAGTCCACCGCCGGGCTAACTACGAGAAAGCCGCTGAGTGCCAGTATCTATTCGACGTCTGCTGAAGGGTGACCCGGGCAGCGACACCTCGGAAAACTCTGAGGTTGAACGACATGTTGGACAGCTGCGCAGGTTTCTACATCGCCGCAGCGTAGTCACCTCTGTGGTTTTGCTTCTATTCATCGTCGGGTTCGGGTGTTGGCTGGGCTTTCGAGCGTTTGAGGCGAAGTCCAGTCTTGAGCAGGCACGGGTAAGCGCTCAGCAGACCAGAGATGCGCTGCTAGAGGGGAACGCCGCGGATGCTTCGCGTTTCGCGGATAACGCACAGTTCCACGCGGAGGCGGCCCGTGATGCGACCCACTCGTTACCATGGAATATCGCTTCGGTTGTGCCGTGGCTCGGTAGTCCCTTCAAGACTGGTCAACAGCTAACCGATGTAGTCTTCGGACTGGCAACCGATGTACTTGTGCCGTCGGCAGAGGTCGGCGGAGCATTATCACCAGACCGGCTTTTAATAGGCAACCGTGTGGACGTGGAGTTGCTTCGTTCGGCGGAACCCAAGCTGAGCAAGATAGCGGCGGAAGCGGCCCGGCTCGGTGCTGATGCCAGCGCGATATCCGAACCACGGTATTTTGCCATTCTTCGCGACGCTCGGGCGGAGCTGCAGAACCAGACATCTGAAATCGCAAAGTTAGTGGAGAACACGGCACTCGCCGCGCGGTTAGCGCCACCGATGATGGGTGCTGATGGGCCGCGCACATACTTTATGGGTTTCCAGACCAATGCCGAAGCCCGTGGTACCGGGGGCCTCCTTGGAGGATATGGAATTCTTCGATTCGACAACGGTACTGCGGCAGTGGACACCCTGGGATCGAACAAGGAACTCTGGGGCCGGTACGCTCCCATCGATCTCGGTCCGCAATTCGATCAGCAGTACGGAAACTCCAACGCTACTAGCGACTTTCGCAACAGCAATAAGAGTTCGCACTTTCCGTACGCCGCACAGATTTGGAAGTCTATTTGGGCACAGGAAACGGGAGTTAATGTCGACGGAGCAATCGCTATCGACCCGATCGCTCTGAGCTATATCCTTGGCGCCGTGGGGTCGGTGACGTTGCCTGACGGTGAGATAGTCACGCAGGACAACGTAGTCGAACTGACGGAGTCAACTGCATATATCCGTTTCCCCACCGATAAGACCGCCCGCAAGAATTACCTTCAGGACATCTCTAACGCAGTGGTCGAAAAAATGACGGCGGGGGTTGCCTCACCGCGGAAACTGCTCGATGCCCTAGGTAGGGCGGTCAGTGAACGTCGAATTGCCGTGTGGAGTGCATTTCCGGCCGACCAAGAGATTCTCGAGATGACGCCGCTCGCA
>JAHZJB010000101.1 GCA_022601135.1 Actinomycetes bacterium
CCTGAAAAAGTTGAACGTCCTGGCGGGCAAGCTGGGAGCACGCGACACCCGGGTGGCGACGCCGTCGGGACTCGACGGCCCCGGCATGAGCACCTCGGCCTACGATATGGGCCTGTTCTATCGGTACGCATGGCAGAACCCGGTCTTCGCCGATATCGTCGCCACCCAGTCGTTCCCATTTCCAGGCCGCGGGGGCGCCGGCTATCCGATTGAGAACGACAACAAGCTGCTCGACAACTACCCGGGCGCCATCGGCGGAAAGACCGGCTACACCGACGACGCGAGGCAGACGTTCGTCGGCGCCGCCGACCGAGACGGCCGCCGGTTGGTGGCAGTCCTGCTGCGCGGCACCCGGCAACCGATCGCGCCCTGGGAACAGGCCGCCCGTCTGCTCGACTACGGGTACGCCACCGAACCCGGCACCAGAGTGGGCACCCTGATCGAACCCGATCCTTCCCTTCTCGCGACAGGGCCCGACCCTGCCGCCGCGCAGACCATCAACACCGCCAACGCCGCAGTACCCGACGTCAACGCCCTTCCCGTGCGGGTCGGAGTAGGCGTGGTCGGGGCCATTATCGTGTTCGTCCTGATCATGTGCGCGCGCGCACTCAACCGTCGCCCCCAGTACTGACTAGCGCCGGCGCCGTCGCGAAAGACTCAGCGCACCAAGCGCTCCCACCCCCACCGCGACCGCCGCCTGCCAGGGTGCCAAACCTGGCCGGGTGATGATCCGGTTCCTGATGACGGCCGGACCGGGTGCGGGGACGGGGTCTTCGTCCATGTTCTCCGGTGTTGTCGCCGCCCACGCGGTGGCAAACAGGATCAGCCGGGCGGTGATGTAGGCGAACACCATCAGCCCCAATACCGGGCCGAAGGTCGCGCCGGCCGGACCGGTGAGAACCGATTTCAGATAGACCGACGCCAGAGCCTTGAAGATCTCGAACCCGACGGCAGCGATGAGTCCGGCACGGACGCTGCTGCGCAAGGTGACCGACTCCCGCGGCAACCGCGCGATCACCCAGGTGAACAGCAGCCAGGACACCGTCAGCGAAGCAAGGAGGGAAGCTGCCTGCAGAAGCAGGTTCAGCCCGACGGTGTCATCGATCCCCAGCCACGCCAAGACGTTCTTCAGCACCGAGGTGTTGCTCAATGCGGAGAGCGCGACGGTGAGAATGCTCGCCACGAACACCGACAGCAGCCGCACCAGATCCGACAATTTGGTCCGGACGAACCCCGGGCGTTCGTCGCGGTAGCGGCCCCACATCTGGCTGAGCGCCTCACGAAGGTTGTTCATCCAGCCCAAACCGGCCCACGCCGCGGCCGCCAGCCCGATGACGCCCACCGAGGTGCGCGAGTCGATCGCCGAATCCATCAACTGGATCACCTGCTGGCCAAGGTCACCGCTGATGCTGATTTCGATCTGGTTCTTGATTCTCCCGAGCAGTTCGGGCCGGCTCACCAGCACGAAGCCGCCGACCGCGAAGCCGACCATCAACAACGGAAACAACGCGAAAATGGTGAAGTAGGTGATCCCGGCGGCGTAGAAGTCGCCTTTGCAGTCGCTGTAGCGCTGCTGGGCGCGCATCACGTGGTCGAACCACGGCATCCTCGCACGCAACCGGTCGAGCATGCCGGGCTTGTCGTCGGATTCGGTGAGACTGTCCGGCGCGGTCATCGGCCACCTCGTGGCTGGTGCGCCGGTAGAAACCCGAGCCGGTCATATGCCCGCCGCAAGGTACGTCCAGACACTTCGCGTGCCCGAGCGGCCCCGCCGGCCAACACGCTCTCCAGCTCGGCCGGGTCGGCGAGCAACTCGTCGACCCGCGCCTTGATCGGCGTGACGAACTCGACGACGGCCTCGGCGGTCTCTTTCTTCAAATCCCCGTATCCGCGGCCGGCATAACCCTCGACCAGCTTGTCGACGTCGGCGCCGGTCACCGCCGACTGGATGGTCAGCAGATTGGACACCCCCGGCTTGGCTTGCGGGTCGAAGCGAATCTCCCGTTCGCTGTCGGTGACTGCTGAACGAATCTTCTTGGCAGTCTTGGCGGGATCGTCGAGCAGGCTGATCAGCCCGGTCTCGGTGGCGGCCGACTTGCTCATCTTCGCCGTCGGGTCGGCCAGATCGTAGATCTTGGCGGTGGCCTTTCCGATCATCGCCTCGGGCACCACGAACGTGTTCGGAAAGCGGGCGTTGAACCGCTGCGCGACGTCGCGCGCCAGCTCAAGGTGCTGCCGCTGGTCCTCACCCACGGGCACCAGCTCGGTGTCGTAGAGCAGCACGTCGGCAGCCATCAGCACCGGATAGGTGAACAGCCCGACGGTGGTGGCATCCGCGCCTTGTTTCTGCGACTTGTCTTTGAACTGCGTCATCCGCGAGGCCTGGCCGAAACCCGTGAAACAGCCCAGGATCCAGGCCAATTCTGCATGGGCCGGTACCTGGCTCTGCACGAACACGGTCGCCCGAGCCGGGTCGACACCCAGGGCCAAATATTGCGCCGCGGTAACCAGGGTGCGCCTGCGCAGTGTCTCGGGCTGTTGGGCGACGGTGATCGCGTGCAGGTCGACGACGCAGAAGTAGGCGTCATGGCCATCCTGGAGCTCCACCCACTGACTGACCGCGCCCAACGCGTTGCCCAGGTGCAGCGAATCGGACGTGGGTTGCGCGCCGGAGAAGACGACTGGTCTGGTGTTTGGGGTCATGATGGCCGTTAGTTTCCCATTGCCCCGGCGGGTTCGGCGTGATTATCGTCGCCCGGCGACTGCACCGACCTGCTCACCAGACCTCGAATCTGAACGTTTGCGCGATCAATCGCAATAATCTCGCACATGAGCTCAGTTTCGATGCGCTGAAGCCTTAATGTCGGTTCATGGGCCACCGCGCGCCGATCCACCTCGGATCCGGGGAGCCCGTGCTGCTGCTGCACCCGTTCATGATGTCGCAAAACGTGTGGCGGAATGTCGCGCCGAGGCTGGCCGACACCGGCCGCTACGAGGTATTCGCCCCGACGATGGCCGGTCACAACGGCGGGCGGAAGAGCACATCCTGGCTGCTGGACAGCAACACCCTCGCCGATGACGTCGAACGGTACCTCGACGAACTCGGCTGGGAGAGCGCCCACATCGTCGGCAATTCGTTGGGCGGCTGGGTGGCCTTCCAACTGGAGCGCCGCGGCCGGGCTCGCTCGCTGACCGCGATCGCGCCGGCCGGTGGGTGGCACCGGTGGTCAGCAGCCAAGTACGAGATCGTGTTGAAGTTCGCTGCGGGTCTACCGGTGTGGCTGACCGCCAAAGTGCTCGGTTCCCGGGCGGCCCGGCTGCCGATGGCCCGTGCGGCGGCGAGTGTGCCGGTCAGCGCCACCCGCGACGGCATCAGCGAGGCCGATCTGCTCGGCATCATCGACGACGTCACGCACTGCCCGGCTTACTACCAGCTGCTGCTGAAGGTGCTGCTGCTGCCTGGGCTGATGGAGCTCGCCGACAACAGCATCCCCACCTACATGGTGATCTGCGGGAAGGACCGGGTGCTTCCGCATCCGCGTTTCACCAGGCATTTCCGCCAGCACCTGCCCGAGGGCACCCGTTACACCGAACTCGACGGCGTGGGGCACATTCCCATGTTCGAGGCGCCGGAGCTGGTCGCGGATCTGATCCGCGACTTCCTCGACGATCAGATCGACCGGCCGGAGCAGGCGCTCGGCTGAGCAGTCCCATTGGCACCATCTGGCCACGGTGCGATAGTCTTCATTTCGGTCATGAGCGCCAGCGTCAAGCCCCGGCTCGCTGGCCGGCAACCCTCCAACCGCGGTGGGGTGCCCCGGGTGATGACCAGGTTGAGTAGCCACTCGCGGCTGCAAGGCAAGCGCGGGTCCGCTGTGAAACGGGCCCCCTGAGTAGACGGGGAAACCTGATGGCGAGGTCAGCAGTACACAGTGCGGTGTGCCGCTGCCCCACCCCCGGTGCCCGGCAGCCATTAGGAGAACGCCCATGAGCAACGAACCTGAGTTCGACCCCGCCACGTGGGCGTTTGAGACCAAGCAGGTACACGCCGGCCAGACGCCCGACAGCGCCACCAACGCGCGCGCCTTGCCGATCTACCAGACCACCAGCTACACGTTCGACAGCACCGACCATGCGGCAGCGCTGTTCGGACTGGCCGAGCCGGGCAACATTTACACCCGGATCATGAACCCGACGCAGGACGTCGTCGAGCAGCGCATCGCCGCACTCGAAGGCGGCGTTGCGGCCCTGTTCCTGTCCTCCGGGCAGGCTGCCGAGACGTTGGCCATCCTGAATATTGCGGGCGTCGGGGATCACATCGTCTCCTCCCCCCGGCTGTACGGCGGAACCTACAACCTGTTCCGCTACTCGCTGCCGAAGCTGGGTGTCGAGGTGAGCTTCGTGGAGGACCCCGACGATCTGGAGTCCTGGCGGGCCGCCGCCCAGCCGAACACCAAGGCGTTTTTCGCCGAGACCATCTCGAACCCTCAGATCGATGTGCTCGACATTCCGTCGGTCTCCGAGGTTGCCCATCACGTCGGGGTGCCGCTGATCGTGGACAACACCATCGCGACCCCTTACCTGATCCAGCCCATCGCGCACGGCGCCGATATCGTCGTGCACTCGGCGACCAAGTATCTGGGCGGGCACGGCACTGCAATCGCAGGCGTCATCGTCGACAGCGGGAACTTCGACTGGACCAGCGGGCGGTTCCCGGGCTTCACCACACCCGATCCGAGCTATCAGGGCGTGGTGTTCGCTGACCTCGGCCCGCCCGCCTACGCCCTCAAAGCCCGCGTGCAACTGCTGCGGGACCTCGGCACCGCCGCGGCCCCCTTCAACGCGTTTCTCATCGCCCAGGGTCTGGAGACGCTCAGCCTTCGTGTCGAGCGCCACGTTTCCAACGCCCAGAAGGTCGCCGAGTACCTCACCGAACGCGATGACGTGCTCTCGGTCAACTACGCGGGCCTGCCCACGTCACCGTGGTACGAGCTGGGAAAGAAGCTGGCTCCCAGGGGAACCGGTGCCGTGCTGGCGTTCGAGCTCACCGGCGGCGTCGAGGCGGGTAAGGCTTTCGTGAACGCGTTGAAGCTGCACAGCCACGTCGCCAACATCGGCGACGTACGATCGCTGGTGATCCATCCGGCGTCGACGACGCACGCGCAACTATCCCCCGAGGAGCGCCTCGCCTCCGGCGTGACGCCTGGCCTGGTCCGGCTCTCCGTCGGCATCGAGGGCATCGACGACATCCTGGCCGACCTCGATCACGGCTTCGCCGCGGCTGCGGCTCTCTCCGGACCGTCGGGCACCGATTCACCGACTGCGGTGTCGTCCTGAGGGGTGTGGCGTGACAACCATGGACATGCGGGCCACCGACGAGCGCTCGCGCGAGGAGCAGACAACCCGAGACGAGCGCTCGCCACTGCCGCCCGAGGGTGAGGTCGCCTTCGTCAACATCGGCGCTCTGAAGCTGGAGAATGGCCGCATCATCGACGATGTCTCGATCGCGGTGCAGCGCTGGGGGGAACTGTCACCCCAACGCGACAACGTCGTCGTCGTGCTGCATGCACTGACCGGTGACTCCTACATCACTGGACCGGCCGACGCGGAACACCCGACGCCAGGATGGTGGGACGGGATTGCAGGCCCCGGCGCGCCCATCGACACCGGACGCTGGTGCGCGATTTCGACCAACGTGCTGGGTGGATGCCGCGGTTCGACCGGGCCGAGTTCCCCGGCTCCCGATGGAAAGCCTTGGGGCTCAAGGTTTCCCACTATATCCATCCGGGACCAGGTAGCGGCCGACGTGGCCGCGCTGGCCCAACTGGGCATCACCGAGGTCGCCGCGGTGATCGGTGGTTCGATGGGCGGAGCACGGGCCCTGGAGTGGATCGTGACACATCCGGACCGGGTTCGCGCCGGGCTGGTGCTCGCAGTCGGAGCGCGGGCCACTGCCGACCAGATCGGGACCCAGAGCACCCAGGTGGCGGCAATCACCTCCGACCCGAACTGGTGCGGGGGCGACTACTACGGCACCGGACACTCCCCCGACGTCGGCATGCAGATCGCTCGGCGCTTCGCGCACCTTACCTATCGCGGCGAGGCCGAGATCGACGACCGGTTCGGCAATGCCCCACAGGGCGAGGAGAATCCGAGTGCCGGCGGCCAGTACGCCGTGCAGAGCTACCTGGAGCATCAGGGCCGAAAATTGCTCGCGCGATTCGACGCCGGCACCTACGTCGCACTCACCGACGCGTTGTCCAGCCACGACGTCGGGCGCGGCCGGGGCGGCGTGGCAGCCGCGCTGCGAAACTGTCCGGTGCCGGCCGTGGTCGGCGGAATCACCTCCGACCGGCTCTACCCACTGCGACTGCAGGGGGAACTGGCCGACCTGCTGCCAGGGTGCGACGGGCTCGAGATCGTCGACTCCGTGTGCGGTCACGACGGCTTCCTGGTGGAAATCGATGCCGTCGGTAAACTGATCCGCCGCACGCTGGATCTGGCCTCGCGGTGAGCGGCAGCCCGCGCGACCGGCGTTCGCTGTCGTTCGGTGCGGAGGCCGCGGCCTACGAGCGTGGACGCCCGTCCTACCCGCCGGAGGCGATCAACTGGTTGCTGCCCGGCGGCGGCAGTGGAGCTCCGGAAGTCCTGGACCTCGGCGCCGGCACCGGCAAGCTGACCACTCGGTTGGTGGAGCGCGGCCTCAACGTCATCGCTGTCGATCCAATCCCAGAGATGCTGGAACTGCTGCGCACCTCGCTGCCCGAGACGCCGGCGCTGCTGGGTAGTGCGGAAGGAATCCCGCTGCCCAACGACAGCGTCGACGCCGTCCTGGTGGCCCAGGCATGGCATTGGTTCGACCCGGAGCGGGCGATCAAGGAGGTGGCGCGCGTGTTACGCCCCGGCGGCCGCCTCGGGCTGGTGTGGAACAACCGGGACGAACGGCTGGGCTGGGTCAAGGATCTCGGCCACATAATCGGCCACGAAAAAGATCCGTTCAGCCAATCGGCGGACCTGCCCGCCCCGTTCACCGATGTCGAGCGCAACCAGGTTGAGTGGACCAGCTACTTGACGCCGCAGGCGTTGATCGATCTGGTGGCCTCGCGCAGCTACTGCATCACCTCCCCCGAACGGGTGCGCGCCCGAACGCTGGATCGCGTCCGGGAACTGCTGGCCGACCATCCTGCCCTGGCCAACGTCAGCGGCTTGGCGCTGCCGTACGTCACGGTGTGCATTCGTGCCACCCTGGCCTGATCCCCGCATCCAGCTCGTCGAAACGGCAGCTATGCAGGGGGTTACTCGAACCTTCGCTGGGTAACTGCGATCTCGGCGGGTCAGCTGGTCCCGAGCGGGTCAATCGTCCACGCAATGTAGAGCACAGCGGCGCTGGCCGACGCGGTGGTCAGGACGTCAAACGTCCGGGTGCGCACCACGAGCAATCCTGCCCGATCCTCGGCGAGGGTCAACCGGAGTACCGCAGCCACACCGATGCCAATCGCCATCACCGCTGCCCCACGCCGCCAATAGCCGAAGGCGACCAACACGAAAGCCGCCACCATGAACAGGCCGACCAGCAGGATCGGCCACTGCCCGCTGAACACTTTGCGGACAAATTCCCTGATAGTCACGAGGACACGGTGGCTTCGGCGCGCTCAACGACGTTGGTCAGAAGGAACGCCCGGGTCAGCGGGCCTACGCCGCCCGGATTCGGGGAGACGTGGCCAGCCACCTCCCAAACATCGGGATGCACGTCGCCGACGAGCTTGCCGGCGTCGTCACGGCTGACCCCGACGTCGACGACGGCCGCGCCCGGCCGCACCATTTCCGCGGTCACCATATGCGGCACCCCAGCGGCAGCTACGACGATGTCGGCCTCGCGGGTGATCTGAGGGAGGTGACGGGTCGCGGTGTGACACAGCGTGACCGTCGCATTCTCCGAGCGGCGGGTGAGTAGCAGTCCGAGCGGGCGCCCGACGGTGACCCCGCGCCCGATGACCACGACGTGCGCGCCGGCGATTTCCACCCGGTAGCGCCGCAGCAGGTGCACGATGCCCCGCGGCGTGCAGGGCAGCGGAGCCGGCTCGCCCAGCACCAGCCGGCCCAGGTTCATCGGGTGCAGACCGTCGGCGTCCTTATCCGGGTCCACCCGCTCGAGCGCCGCGTTCTCGTTCAGCTGTTTGGGCAACGGTAGCTGCACGATGTAACCGGTGCAGTCGGGGTTGGCGTTGAGCTCGTCGAGTACCTCGTCGAGCGCGGCCTGGTTAATGTCGGCGGGCAGGTCGCGGCGCAACGAGGTGATGCCTACCTTGGCGCAATCCGAGTGCTTGCCGCGCACGTAGGCCTGGGAGCCGGGGTCGTCTCCGACCAGCACGGTGCCGAGACCCGGAGTCCGTCCTGCCTTGGCGAGCCGGCCCACGCGCGAGGCGAGGTCGACGAGGATCTCGTCGCGCGTGGCCTTACCGTCCAATGTGATCGCACCCACAACGGTCATTCTGTCAGGCCCGATATTTCGTCAACGGCGTGCTTCGGATAACCGGCGTGGCAAGCTGGGATGACATGACAGCCCCCCGCGACGTGTTCGCCCCCGCCAAACTCGGGCCACTGACGTTGCGCAACCGCATCATCAAGGCCGCCACGTTCGAGGGGGCCACGCCGGAGGCCCTGGTCACCGACGACCTGATCACCTACCACCGGCTGCCTGCCGCCGGCGGGGTAGGCATGACCACGGTTGCGTATCTGGCCGTATCGCCCGGCGGGCGCACGGAGGGCAAGCAGATCTACTGGCGCCCGGAAGCGATGCCGGGGCTGCGCCGGCTCACCGACTCCATCCACGCCGAAGGCGCGGCAATCAGCGCACAGATCGGCCACGCCGGCCCGGTCGCCAACGCCCGATCCAACAGAGCCGGGGCCTACGCGCCGGTGCGGTTCTTCAACCCGCTGGCGATGCGCTTCGCAAAGAGTGCCACCCGCGAGGACATCGCCGACATCATCGAGGCCCACGCCCACGCCGCCCGCTGCGCCATCGAGGCCGGCTTCGACGCCGTCGAGATCCACCTGGGGCACAACTACTTCGCGAGCTCGTTCCTGTCGCCGCTGATCAACCGTCGCGGTGACGAATTCGGCGGGTCCCTGGCCAACCGCGCCAAGGTCGCACGGGGCACCGTGTTGGCGGTGCGCCGGGCGGTGGAGAGGGCGGGAACACCGATCGCGGTGACCGCCAAACTCAATATGTCCGACGGGGTTCGCGGCGGCATCTCCACTGAGGAGGCCCTGCAGACCGCTCAGTGGCTCGAGTCCGACGGCGGCCTGGACGCCATCGAACTCACCGCCGGCAGTTCATTGGTCAACCCGATGTATCTGTTCCGCGGGGACGCGCCGGTCAAGCAGTTCGCGGCGGCTTTCAAACCCCCACTGCGGTGGGGCATCCGGATGACCGGCAAGAAGTTTCTGCGTGAGTACCCCTACCGCGAGGCCTATCTGCTGCGGGACGCCACGGCGTTTCGCTCGGAGCTGTCGATGCCGCTCATCCTGCTCGGCGGCATCACCAACCGCGAGACGATGGACCTGGCGATGGCCGAGGGCTTCGACTTCGTCGCGATGGGTCGCGCGCTGCTCGCCGAGCCCGACCTGATCAGCAGGATCCAGGCCGACGGACCGCAGCACTCGGTACGGTCGGTGTGCAACCACTGCAATCAGTGCATGGCCACCATCTACACCGGCACCCACTGCGTCATCACCGGATCACCGGTCGGTGCGCGACAATAGCGCACACCAACGGCGTCGAAACAGATCTCAGACACCCCGCACGCAGCGGATCCCCGCCTGCGGGTATACCGATAGAGTTGCCCCCGATGAGCCGATCAGCACCCCCCGCGCTGACAGTTCGGTATGACGGATCCCCACGCACCTTCGCGGCCGGCAACGACGTCGTCGTCGGCCGGGATCTGCGGGCCGACGTCCGCATCGCCCATCCCTTGATCTCCCGCGCCCACCTGGTGCTGCGGTTCGAGCAGGGCCGGTGGATCGCTGTCGACAACGGCAGTCTCAACGGGATGTTCAGCAACGGCCGCCGGGTGCCGGCCATCGACATCGCCGACGGCCAGCAGATTCACCTCGGCAATCCGGACGGGCCGCTGCTCACCTTCGAGGTTGGACGCCATCAGGGGTTGGCTGGGTCACCGCCGACGACTGCGATGGTTCCCCCGGTCGGTGGTCACCCGCGCCCGAACTGGCCCAGTCCGTCACCGCCCCCGCCGCCGGCGGGGGGACGCGCGCACTCCGGGCCGTACCCGCCCGCGGCTGGCCCAGGCCACCGTCCGCCCAGCTCGCAACCGTCGCGGCCGGCGCCAGTGCCGCAGTCCGCCTCATCGCCGGGCCTGGAGTCCGCCACCGTGATGGGCCCTGCCGCGAAGCCACGGTCCGGTGACGGCAACGTCGCGACCAGCATGCTCAAGATTCTGCGGCCCGGCCGTCCCGCCGGTCTCCCCGCGGGTTCGATCAAGATCGGCCGCGCAAGCGACAACGCCATCGTCATCCCCGATGTGCTGGCCTCGCGGCACCACGCGACCCTGATCCCGGCTGCCGACGGCTCCGGGACCGCCGAGATCCGCGACAACCGCAGCATCAACGGCACCTTCGTCAACGGCGCACGCGTCGACTCCGCGAGGCTCACCGAAGGTGACACCGTCACCATCGGCAACGTCGATCTGGTCTTTCGCGATGGCACGCTGGCCCGTCGTACCCAGACAACCGCCGACGTCGCGACCGGCGGCCTCGATGTCCACGGCATCACCTGGACCATCGAGGGTGACAAGACACTGCTGGACAACATCTCCGTCTCGGCGCGGCCGGGGACGCTGACCGCCGTGATCGGCCCTTCGGGCGCCGGCAAGTCCACGTTCGCCCGCCTCGTTGCCGGCTACACCCATCCGACGACGGGGCAGGTGTCGTTCGAGGGCCACGACGTGCACAACGAATACGCCTCGCTCCGCTCCCGGATCGGCATGGTGCCGCAGGACGATGTGGTGCACGGTCAGCTGACGGTTCGGCAGGCGTTGATGTACGCCGCCGAGCTCCGGCTGCCGCCCGACACCAGTCAGGCCGATCGCGACCAAGTGGTCAACGAAGTGCTCCAAGAGCTCGAGATGACCGAGCACCTCGACACCCGCGTCGACAAGCTGTCGGGCGGGCAGCGTAAACGCGCCTCGGTCGCGCTGGAGTTGCTGACCGGCCCGTCGCTGCTGATCCTCGACGAGCCGACCTCGGGTTTGGACCCCGCGCTGGACCGCCAGGTGATGACCATGTTGCGCCAGCTTGCCGATGCCGGCCGCGTGGTGCTCGTCGTCACCCACTCGCTTACCTATCTCGACATCTGCGATCAGGTTCTACTGCTTGCCCCGGGCGGAAAGACCGCGTTTTGCGGCCCCCCCGACCAGATCGGCGCGTCGATGGGTACGACGAACTGGGCCGACATCTTCTCCGGTGTCGCCGGAGATCCCGACGGCGCAGCGCAGCGCTTCCTCGCTCAGCATGGGCCGCCGCCACCGCCGCCGCCCGCACTCACCCCCTCCGATCTGGGCAATCCGACGCGTACCAGCGTCCGAAGGCAGTTGTCCACCATCGCGCGGCGCCAGATACGGCTGGTGATCTCCGACCGCGGATACTTCGCGTTCCTGATGCTGCTGCCGTTCATCATGGGCGTGTTGTCGCTCTCGGTGCCCGGCGATGTCGGGTTCGGCGTTCCGGTTCCCGCCGAACGGGGCGGTGCGGCACCCAATGAGCCGGGACAGATCCTGGTGATGCTCAACGTGGGCGCGATCTTCATGGGAACCGCCTTGACCATCCGGGCTTTGATCGGCGAGCGGGCCATCTTCAAACGGGAGCAGGCTGTCGGCCTGTCAACGTGGGCCTACCTGATGGCGAAGGTGGTGGTATTCACCGCCTTCGCCATCGTGCAGGCCGCGATCGTCACGTCGATCGCGATCGCGGGCAAGGGATGGGGTCCGGGCGCGGTCGAAAGCGGTGCGGTGCTCGGCAACCGCAGCCTTGAGTTGTTCGTCGACATCGCGGCCACGTGTATTGCCGCGGCCATGGTGGGCCTGGCACTGTCCGCGCTGGCCAAGTCCAGCGAGCAGATCATGCCGCTGCTGGTCGTGGCCATCATGAGCCAGCTGGTGTTTTCCGGCGGGATGATTCCCGTCACCGACCGCATCGTCCTGGACCAGATGTCGTGGGTGACACCGGCCCGGTGGGGGTTCGCGTCGTCGGCGTCAACTGTGGATCTGATCAGGTTGGTCCCAGGCCCGCTGACGCCAAAGGACCGGCACTGGGAACACACCTCTGAGGCGTGGATGTTCGATATGGCGATGCTGGCGGCGATCAGCGTCTTCTACGTCGGTTTTGTGCGCTGGCGAATCAGGCTCGCGGCCGCGTGACGACGATGCGGGCGAGGGACGAGCCGGCGAGGAGTCGCGCCATCCAACACCGCGTGACGACGATGCGGGCGAGGGACGAGCCGGCGAGGAGTCGCGCCATCCAACACCGCGTGACGACGATGCGGGCGAGGGACGAGCCGGCGTACCCTCGGCGCAGGTAAGGGGATGCCGATGGAACCGTCCGATTCCGGCGTTGACGCGCCGCTGCGCGCCAGAGCACTGGATGCCGCGCTCGCTGAACTGCAACGATGGGGAGTGGACCGCTTCAGCTTGGAGGGTGTGGCCCATCGCGCTCAGATCCCTCCCGAGTACGTGCGCGAAACCTGGACAGGCGAACGAGAGCTGATCGTCGAAGCGCTGCACAACTACACCGCGATGATGGTCACCCTTCCCGACACCGGTTCCCTGCGCGGTGATCTCACCGAACTGGCACTTTCTGTCGGTAGGTACCTCAACGAGCCCGTGGGCCGCAGAATCACGCGCATGTTCGTCGTCGACACCAAGTCCCTGCTGGTCGACTCCGACACCCGGATGCAGTTCTGGGCCCTGCGGCAGAAAGCCATCGAACAGGTCTTCGCGCGGGCCACCGAGCGCGGCGAAGTGCGCAGCGGCGTCATCCCCGTCACCGCCATGCACTTGTTGACTTCGCCGCTGAATGCCATCGCGCTGTACACCGACCGGCCCGTGGAACCGGACTTTTGCCGAGTTATCGCCGACCTGGTGACACGCGCGATCGCCGCACCTTAGGACCTGGCGTCTACCCCAGTAACCAGTCGTTGGGCGCGAACAGCTCGCAGTGCAGCCGTTCCGCGGCAACACCGCGGTCCACCAGTTGGGAACGAACCGCCTGCACGAAGCCGCTGTTGCCGCAGAGGTAAACCTCGGTGTCAGCGGCCAGTTCAACCTTTTCAAGGTTGAGCAGGCCCGGATGCGCGTCGGGCGCACCCGCGGTCATGCCGTCCTCGTACCAGACGTCCAGGCTGGCTTTGGGGAGTTTGGCGAGCAGTTCATGCTGGCGCTCCCGGAGCGGATGGCTGAGGTCGCAACGGTCGGCGTGCAGCACCTGCACGGTGGCGTCGGGCGCTGCGACGGCGAGATACTCCAGGATTCCGATCATCGGGGTGATCCCGATGCCGGCTGAGATCAACATCAGTGGATCGCCGCCGCTGGGGACGGGCAAGTCACCGAACGGCACGGTGACATCCAGCAGGTCACCGACACACACGTTGGCCGCGATCCAGCCGGAGACAGCGCCGGCGGGTTGATCCGCGACGGCCGGCACGGGCCCGACCGCGAAGGTCAGCTCATGCCCGCCCGGGGCGTTGACCAGGCTGTACTGGCGCAGCTGGCGGGCACCGTCGGGCATCGTCACACCCACCGAAACATATTGCCCGGGACGGAAGTCGGCGAACGGTTGGTCGGCCGACCGAACGGTCAGCAGCACCGTGCCCGAGGGGTCATCCACGCGGGAGACCACGCGTGCGCGACGGTACACATCGCCGTCGGCAACGCCGGCGGCACGGTAGAGGTCACGTTCGAGGGCGATCAGGGTGTCGGCCATGATCCAGAACACCCTCTCCCAGGCCGCAGCGACCTCATCGGTGACGGTCTCGGCGCCGAGTACCGCCACGATAGCGGCGAACAGGTTGTCGTGGACGATCGGATACTGGTCGGCGGTGACCCCGAGCGATGCGTGCTTGTGCCCGATGCGTGACAACAATTCAGCCGGATGCGGCAGAGTGGGATCGACCAGGTGGGTGGCGAACGTGGTGATCGATGCCGCGAGCGCGCGCTGTTGGGCACCCTCGGCTTGGTTGCCGCGGTTGAACAGGTTTCGCAGTAGTTCGGGGTGCGCGCCGAACATCCGTCGATAGAACTCGGTGGTGATCTCGCCGATGCGAGCGCCGATCAGCGGCAGCGTCGCCGACACGATCTGCGCGTGCGCGGGCTCCAGTTCAGCGGGGGCTAAAGTGTTGGCGTTCAGGGTCATCGGGCATTCCTTTCGGTGGTGATATCTGGTGCGAGGCATGGCTGGAGCGGCGGCTCGTGGATCGTAGGAATCAGCGGCAGGAGGTTGAGGTTCGAATCAGTCACCAAGTCGCCGACGGTGTGACGGTCCAACTCGCGGTAGAACGCGTCCTTGGCCTCGGCAAGGGCCTGGCGCAGCCGGCAAGCCGGCACCAGCGGACACGGGTTCTCCCCGCCGCACTCGATGACTTCCCGGTCTCCTTCGAGCCGACGCACCAGCCACCCGACTGATGCGCACCTCCCCCGGTCGGTGAGTGTGAGTCCACCGGAGCGGCCTCGACGTGCGTGCACCAGGCCCAGGTCGACCAGCCGGGACACTGCCTTGGCAATGTGGTTCTCGGAGGCGTTGGCGCCGGCCGCGATCGAAGCGGTGGTAATCCGCTGGCCGTCGGCCTCACCGGCCGCGAGCAGCATCATGGCTCGCAGTCCGAGATCGGTGAAACGGGTCAGCTGCACGGAGCTGACGCTAGTAAATTGCGCATCCTCAATACGACTTTTCGCAGTGTGGCCTTAAACACCCCGTAGCGTGCGGTTTTTTGACCAGCTACGACGGGCTCCTCAACCGCCGATGGCCAGTCCGTGGGCCGCCGCATAGGCCAGGCCCTGATCGATATCGACTTTGGCGCCACGCAGTTTCGCGGTGGTCCAGAACGTCGGCTCGACGTTCGCGCCGCGCAGATCGGCACCTTCCAGCCGAGCGCCGGAGACCCGCACTCCGGTCAGGTCGGCACGCCGCAACACCGCCTCGCGCAGATCGGCGCCCACCAGGCTGGCTTCGCGCAGCCGACAGTCGGACAGGTCCACCTTGCGCAGATCGGCACCGCCGAGTACGGCCATCGTGAAATCCACCTCGACCAGCGTCAACGGTCGCATTCTGCACTCTATGAAGGTCGAGCCGAGAAACGTACAGTGTCGGAAACTGCTGTGCCACAACACAGTACGCCTAAACGTGCAATTGCGAAATGCGGAGCCGAGATGCTCGGACTCGGACAGGTCGACACCCGAAAAATCGCATCCGGTGAACACCACACGTTCGGTGCGCAGCCGGCTGAGATCGTCGTCGCGAAAATCGTGGCCGTCGAATTCCCGGTCGACTTCATGAGCGTTCACCCGGTCAGCCGACCCACATCGCACTGGTCCGAGTCGGTCATTCGGAGTCGGCTCGTCCGGTCTCGCGGGGGCCGGAGCGAGAGGCATGCCCGGCGGTATCAGCGGCCACGAGCAGTGCAGCCGGCACATACACGCCTGCGGTGATACCCGAACCAGGTTCGCCGGCGACAGTGCTACGCAGCCGCACCACCAGGCCGTGCCGGGCAGCCAGCCGCCCCACGACGGCCAAGCCCACCTGGCGCGCGGTGTGAGCGTTGTCCGCACCACTGGACTTCAGCCGGATGTTGGCGACCCGCAGGTCGGACTCGGTCATTCCCAGCCCGGTATCAGCCACCTCGAGGACCAGACCGCCATTGACGGTCCGCACCCCGGATACGGTCACCTGCGCGGTAGGCGGCGAATGGCGCAGTGCATTGTCCACCAGCTCCGTGAGCAAGCGCGCCAGATCAGCTGCGGCGGCGGCGCCGGAAACCTCGCTGTCGGGCAGGCCCCCGGCGACGACACGGCTGGAGTCCTGGAAACCGGCGGTCGCCGCATCGACCAGCGCGGTGACAGAAACCGATGCGAGCCTTTCTGGATCTTCCTCGTCACATTCCAGCCCCGCGATGAGGGCCAGCTGCTGATCGACCAGCGACCGGTTGCGTCGCGACGCGGTGTTGAACATTTCGGTCACCCGCAGCCGAAGCCGTACCTGGTCGGCGGCCAGCTGCAGTGCCTGCTTGTGCAATTCGTCAACGGCCCGCGCAACCTGCCCTGTCTCCTCGGACGTGTGGACGGGGATGGGTTGCACAGGGACGGGCTTACCGTCGCTGCGCACGTTGTCCACTTCTCGGGCTAGATCGTTGCGGACCAGCTTGAGCGTACTGTCGCGCAAGGTAAGCAGCGGGCGGGTGAGCGAGCGGCCCACCACCGCGACGGATAGCAGCGCGATCGCTATCGCGGCGGCCATGAGCGCGGCGTCACGGATCGCGGCCGAGCGAGCGTCGTTGGCCTGCCGGTCGACTGTGGCCGAGATGGCGTTGCCGGCCTCTGTGATCACACCGTCGACGATGCCGTGGGTGATCCGTTGGGACGCCAGGAGTTCTGGGTTACCGACGAGCACCGACTCCGGATCCGACATCACCAGAATCCGGTTGTCCATTTGCGATCGCAGCGCCGTTGCCCGATCGGTCGCGGCACCGAGGTAGGTATCCACCGCCGACACCATGGACGACTCGGCGCCGGCTACCGCGAGCATCGCCCAACGCAGGACCGCTTCGGGCAGTTCACCGCCCCGGGTGACCAGCATCTGCTGCATCACCATCCGGCCTCGGACGCCCACGGCGCCGGTCAGCGCATCCCGTGCGGGCCGGATGCCCTGGCCGTCGGCCATCAGTCCGGCGATGGCGGTCGCGCCGGTGTTCAGTACCGGCACATAAGCCATTACGCGGGTCCGCAAGTCGCCGGCGTTACCCATGACTCTGCCGAGCAGGTCCTGCCCATCGTCGAGCAAGGTGTTGGTGGCCAGCCGGACGCTGTCGGGGATCTCGGTCTCGGCCAGTTTCCGTTGCAGGTCAACCCGGCGCGAATCGAAAGTCGTCAGCGCGGGCTGGGCGTCGACGCCCTCCGTCGCAGCCAACATCGTGTCCTCCAACGCGGCCAGGTAGTCGACGACGGCAGGCGCCATGTCGGTGCGCTCGGCGGCGCCCCGCAGATCCACCGCCGCTGCCACGCTGGAATAGACAAGCGCGCCACCCAACACCACGGCCAGCGCCAGCGGCACCGCGACCACGGCGAACACTTTCCATCGGACCGGCCAATTGGCAAGCGCCAGCCGAGCCGGCTGCTTGTCCCGCCTCATCGACCGCCCACCCCGTCGGCCGGACGCAGGCCGGGTAGTGCCCGAGCCTCAACCATGGTGGGCCCGCCGAAGAACCGCGACGAGAAAGTCGGAATCGTCGTCGAACGGTCGCAGATCCCAGGTGGACAAGAGCAAATCGGGGGCGAGACCAGCGGCTGCGACGTCGGCGAGGAACTGGGCGAACTCGTAGTCGCGACCGGCGCCGAAGCCAATCACCACTCGACCGTCGTCGCGAAGGTGGGCGCGCAGCCGGCCCAGCACCTGAACTCGCGTACTGGGAGCCAGGAACGTCATGACGTTGCCCGCCGACGCGATGACGTCGAACGGTTCGGAGATGCCGCGTGCCGGCAGATCGAGCTCGGCCAGATCGCCGACGAGCCACCGTGGACCGGGATGGTCCTGCCCGGCAGCTTCGATGAGTGCCGGGTCGACGTCGACCCCGACCACGTGGTGACCCGCGCCGGCCAAGTAGCCGCCCAGCCGGCCAGGCCCGCAGCCGGCGTCGAGGATGCGGGCACCACGTGGCGCCATCGCATCCACGAGACGAGCCTCACCGGCCAGATCGTCGCCGGCTCGCGCCATGGCCCGGAAACGCTCGATGTACCAGTGCGAATGCCCGGGATCGGCAGCAACCTTCTGCATCCAGATGCTCTGCTCGACCACGGCCCCATTATCGCAAGAGAAACCGATGAGAGGTCGCCGAGGCGGGCCACGGGACAGGCGGGCAGTCGTGACTCTCGCGCAACCGCCGACGGGCAGGATGACCGTTGTGTTCAAAGTGATGTTCTACTCACCACGCATCGCCCCCAATACGGGCAACGCGATCCGGTTGGTGGCAGGCACCGGGTGCGAGTTACATCTCGTTGAACCGCTCGGCTTCGACCTGTCCGAACCCAAGGTGCGCCGCGCCGGACTCGACTACCACGACCTCGCGTCGGTGACCGTGCACCCCGACCTGACCGCAGCCTGGGCGGCGCTCACGCCGGCCCGAGTCTTTGCCTTCACCGCACACGCCACAACGTCATTCGCCGACATCGCCTACGACCCCGGTGATGTGCTGATGTTCGGCCCGGAACCCACCGGCCTCAAGCAGGCGACGCTGGCCGACCCACACATCACCTCGCAGGTGAGGATCCCGATGCTGAGCGGCCGACGGTCACTGAACCTGTCCAACGCCGCCGCCGTCGCCGTCTATGAGGCCTGGCGACAGCACGGGTTCCCCGGGGCGGTGTGATCGCCGGGCGGGTACTGCGTGTTGCACCTCGTCGGGCGGCTACCAGGCATCCCAGTGGCTCAGCTGCTCGGCCGGCAACCGCTTGGCCGGACGGAAGTCGGTGCCCTTGGTGTAGGCGATCGGGAACAGTCCCGCCTGGCTGTACTCGCCGAACGGGATGCCGAGCAGTTCGGCGGCCTGCCGCTCGCCATCGCCGAGGAGATGCAGTGTCGTCCAGGCCGACCCCAACCCGCGAGAACGCAAGGCCAGCATGAAGCTCCACGCCGCCGGCAGCAAGGAACCCCAGAACCCCGCGCTGTGCCCGGAAGGGGTGTCGTCGGGCTTGCCTTCCAGGCAGGGAATCAGCATCACCGGGACTTCATGGAAATGGTCGTTGAGGTACATAGCGGAGTCCTGGACGCGGGGCAGTTGCTCGTCGCGGATGTCACCGTGTGTGGGCTTGGGCGCGGCGAGGTAAGGCGTCGCGTTGGTCCGATAGATGTCGGCGAGTGCTTTCTTCTTATCCGGGTCTTCGACGAACACCCATTGCCAGCCTTGACTGTTGGACCCGGTGGGCGCCTGCAGCGCGATCTCGAGGCATTCCATCAGCACGTCGCGTGGGACCGGCCTGTCGAGATCCAACCGTTTGCGCACCGAGCGCGTGGTGGTCAGGACTTCGTCGGCGGACAGGTTCAGAGGCATCCCGCGAGCCTACATTTGTTGACGTCCGGTGGTGACGTCCGGCGAACGCGCGGAAAATGTCGCGGTTTGCGGCGCGTCGACGGGCAGACACTCAGTGTGAGGGTGGACGTGCCGCTGGTGCGGTGGTTGGGTCTTCTCACCCGGTGTCTGGCTCTTGCAGACG
>JAHZJB010000102.1 GCA_022601135.1 Actinomycetes bacterium
CTTGATCTCGTCGGCCACCCCGATCACCGCGCATTCGGCCACCGACGGGTGGGAGGCGAGCACTTCCTCGATCGCGCCCGTCGACAACCGGTGTCCGGCAACGTTGATGACGTCGTCGATTCGGCCCATCACGAACAGATAACCGTCCTCGTCGAAGCGGCCACCATCGCCGGTCAGGTAGTAGCCGGGGTGTTCGGACAGATAGGAGGCCTCGAACCGCTCCGCGGCATTCCACAGAGTGGGCAGCGTGCCGGGTGGCAACGGCAATCTGATGCAGATGGCGCCCTCTTCGCCGACTGTGCAGCCATGTCCGTCGTCGTGCAGGATCCTTACGTCGTAGCCCGGCATTGGAACGGAGGGAGATCCTGCTTTGATCGGAAGTTTTTCGGTGCCCATGGGATTGGCTGCGATCGGCCAGCCCGTCTCGGTCTGCCACCAATGGTCGATCACCGGAATGTCGAGTTGTTCGGTGGCCCATTGGTAGGTGTCTGGATCGAGGCGCTCTCCGGCCAGGAACAGATACCGCAGCGCCGAGAGGTCATGGTCGGCCAGGTACGTGCCTTCCGGGTCCTCCTTGCGAATCGCCCGGATCGCCGTTGGCGCGGTGAACAATGCCTTCACCCTATGGTCGCCGGCAACTCGCCAGAACGCGCCGGGGTCGGGAGTCCCGACGGGTTTTCCTTCGTAGAGCACGGTCGTCGCGCCCATCAGCAGCGGCCCGTACACAATGTATGAGTGGCCGACCACCCATCCGACATCGGAGGCGGCCCAGAACACTTCGCCGGGAGCGATGTCGTAGATGTGCCGCATGCTCCACAACAATGCGACTGCGTGCCCGCCATTGTCACGGACGATTCCCTTGGGCTTGCCGGTGGTTCCCGAGGTGTAGAGCACATAGAGCGGGTCGGTCGCGGCGACGGGCACAGCCGCGGCGGGGCTGGCGCTCGCCATCGCCTCGGCCCAATCCAGGTCGCGCCCTTCGATGAGGTCGCTACGAAGCTGATCGCGTTGCACCACAACGCAATACTGCGGTGGATGCTCGACCATGCCTATCGCGGCATCGAGCATCGGCTTGTACTCGACCTCCCGCTTCGGTTCGATCCCGCAGGATGCGGACACAATCACCTTGGGGCCGATGTCGTCGATGCGTACCGCCAGTTCATGCGGGGCGAATCCACCGAAGACCACGGAGTGCACCGCGCCGAGCCGAGCGCAGGCCAGCATGGCAATGATGGCCTCGGGGATCATGGGCAGGTAGATGATGACGCGGTCGCCCTTGCCGATGCCGAGGCCGCGCAGCACGCCGGCGAACCGCGCCGTGTGGTCGAGTAATTCGGCGTAGGTGTAGGTGCGCTCGGTGTCGGTCAAGGGTGAGTCGTAGATGAGCGCGGCTTGGTCGGCCCGTCCGGAGTTGACGTGGCGATCCAGCGCGTTGGCGCAAGTGTTGAGCTCGGCATCGGGAAACCAGCGGTAGAACGGTGGATTACTGTCGTCGAGGATTCGCTCAGGAGGCAGGGTCCAGGTGACGGCGGTGGCGGCTTCGGCCCAGAAGGCCTCGGGGCCGGTGATGCTGGCGTCGAACAGATCGCGGTACCTGGGCATAGCAGCACCGTAGACCTTTCCGATTAGTCTCAGGGGCATGACGAACCAACCTCCGCCGATCAATGATGTCCGCAGAAGTCATGTCTACGCGCGAGGGGTCCGGTTCCATGTGACGGAGGCGGGCCCGGCCGATGGCCGCCCCGTGCTGGCGTTGCACGGCTGGCCCCAGCACCACTGGGTGTATCGGGATCTCCTGGCCGACCCGCCGCCCGGCTTGCGCATCATTGCGCCCGACCTTCCGGGATACGGGTGGTCAGGTCCGGCTCCGCACCGTTGGGCGAAAGAAGACGTCGTCACCGACCTGGTCGCGTTACTGGACGCCCTTGGTCTGGACCGGGTGCTTCTCGTCGGCCACGATTGGGGCGGCTTTCTTGGTTACTTGTTGACGCTGCGGGTGCCTGAGCGCATCGACGGCTATCTGGCTCTGAACATCGCACATCCGTGGGTGCCGCCGAAAGTGATGGCGCGGCATGCCTGGCGGTTCCTGATGTACCAGCCGCTGATCGCGATCGCCGGGGTACCGGTCCAGCGGCGCACCGGTTTTCTGGAGCGTGCCTATCGGCAAGCCTCGGAGATCGACGCGACGACGGCGCGGGTGTACACCGAGAGCTTCCGAGATCCCGTGGTGGCCCGAACTGCCCGGGACACTTACCGGACGTTCCTGTTCCGCGAGATCCCGCGGATGGTGCGCGCCGGCGAGCGACGGCGGTCGACCGTGCCAACGCGCGTTCTGTTCGGCAAGGACGACGCCGCGATTGCCCCGGAGCTGGCCGCGGCCGAGACGGCGCTCGCCGACGATTACACCGTGGAATACGTCGACTCCGGGCACTTCATCGCCGACGAGCGCCCGGACCTGGTTCGCGCCAAAGTGATCGCCCTCGCCGAGGAGACCGCCGTTCGATAGCACGAGACCCTGCGGGCGGCGGGAGACTTGCTCGGTGTAGCTATAAACCCTGATCGCTGCCGCCGCTCAACGCTCGGTGGCCACAGTGCGGCACGGAGGCGGGTTACGTAATGGGCGGGGCCACGACGCCGGCTGCACGGGCGCTGGCCAGCATTTGATCCCAGATACGTTCGCCGACCACGACCAGTGCCAGGGCGCCCACGAGCGCGCCCGCGGAGGCCGTCCAGTATGCCCACGCTGAATGGACTCCGGGTGAGGCCAACAGCAATACCCCCACGGTGACTACAAAAATGACGGCAAGCGCAGTGCGTCGGGAGCTGCGCAGCATCCGATCGCTGGTCCGTTGCGGTGTTTCTCTTTGTCCGGCCATGACTCCACGGTGCGGGCACTGGCTAAGAGACTGTTCGCCTGCGCCTGTGGAAAACCTATGAGTGTTAAGCAAATTCGTTGTAGAACCGATACTTTGGATAAGTTGCACGCGGGTCGAGCGCCTCTCGTTTCCCCATCACGCAAGCGGGCGTGGCTGTGTGACGTACAAGCCGCTCGCAGGCGGTGCTGGGTTGCATGCGCCGGACGGCGGGAGGGGAGATTCGGGCTCAAGTACCCTCTGATCTGCAACGCCCCCATAGCCCAATTGGCAGAGGCAGCGGACTTAAAATCCGCCCAGTGTGGGTTCGAGTCCCACTGGGGGCACAGGGAAAGTGCAGCTAGCGATGCTGGCAGTGCAGATTGCTTGCCGCTGTTAGCGGTTTCGGCATCGGGCGAGGAAGACATTCCCGGACCCATCAGGATCGGATGCACTCGATGATCACCGCAGGTGGGTAGTTCAGGTAGTCGTCCCAGTAGTCACCCTCGTCGCAGGCCTCGGGTGCGGCGGAAAGTTCCGGCATGTGGACGACGAAGTCCCGGAACCCTGCTTCCCGGAGCGCGGATTCGTACGCCTCGAACGGCAGGTAGTAGTTCTCGATTACCAGAGGTCCATTGTCGAGCAGGGCGGTCAGCTCGATTGGTGCTCCGTCGTAGGCGGTGTCGGCCAACGTTATCCGGAATCCGTATTTGCGGTAATCGGGAACGCGCCCAAAGGAGTAAAGATCCGGGTTGGTCGTGATGCTGACGAACCGGCCGCCAGGCCTGACGCGGCATGCCAGGCCACGACACATCTTGGCGAGTTCATCACGATCTCGCGCGTACACCAACAGGTAAGCCGCGACAGCGATGTCGAAGTCCTGCTGCGGCACTGTTTCCCGAGCGTCGGCAACCGAGTACTCGATGCCCAGCGGTTCACGAGCTTCCTGGTCACGGGCCAGGCCGATCATCTTCGCTGAGATGTCGAAGCCCACCACGGGATCGGCGCCGGCACCCCGAAGGATGCGGGTGTAGTCGCCGGCGCCGCAGGCGACGTCGAGGACTTTCTTGCCCGTCACGTCGCCGATGCGTTTCAAGAACGAGTAAGCCTCGATCCTGGATCGCACAGGTATCGCCTTGGTCTTCTTGTACTGCTCGGCGGTGTCGCTCTGGTTGTAGTCGATGACCATGTGGCGTCCTTTTTCTCATCCGGCTCACTTGGTTGCACCCATCAATGAGCAGTCTCGTCTTCGAGCAGGTCGGCGCGCTTGAGCTTACCGCTGTCGGTCAGTGGGAGCGCTGAGCGCAGGTGAATCCGAGCGGGCATCTTGTACTCGGCGATGCGTTGTGCGAGAAACTCTTTCAGCTTAACCACCGAAACCGAGCGTTTAGAGCGTGGCACCACGAATGCGACCGGAACCTGACCCTCGTCGGGGTCAGGCACACCGATGACGGCTGCAATTGCCACATCGGGATGGTGGTTGAGTGCGGACTCGACCTCGCCGGGCCAAATCTTGGAGGTGCGGCGAACGATGACGTCCTTAATTCTGCCGGTGAACCACCACACTCCGTCGCTGTCTTGGGTCCCGAGATCGCCGGTCCGTAACCACCCATCTGCCAGCGTGGCAGCAGTGAGCTCCTCGTCCCGCCAGTATTTCTGCATGACCATCGGCCCGGCGACAAGCAGCTCACCGGTCTGTTCGTCGACTCGAAGCCGCGCGCCGCCGACGGGCCGTCCAATACAGCCCTGCCCCTCGGTCCCGGGTTCGAGTTGCACGGTCAGCCAGATCGCCTCGGTCATGCCGTATCCAACGCCGATCGGTAACCCGCTGATACGGCGGAACTCGCGGTGCACTCCCGCGGGAACCGTGTCGCCTCCGGTGTAGACCCCGCGCAGCGAAGTGAACCAGTCCCGGCTCACCCCGGGCAGGCGCAAAAGCTGGGCCAACACGTCGATGTGGGTGCAGATCAAGGTAGGTCGATTAGTAGTCAGAGCGTGCACATAGCGCTGGGCGTCGAATCCGGAGTCCAGCGCGACAGTGCCCCCCGCCAGCAGGGTTGCGAACGTGGCGATGTATCCGCTGACATGCACCAGTGGTTCGACAACCTGCACCACGTCATCGGGTCGGATATCGCCGAGTGCCTCGGAAGTACTGGTCAACATGGCCAATGCGGAGCGGTGGGTGTGCACCACACCTTTCGGCCGGCCGCTCGACCCGGAGGTGAAGAAGATAACGGCGGGAGGCTGTGCGATATCCGGCGTGGAGCCAGCCGCTGGGTAAGGCTGTTCAAGCAGTGAGTCGTACGGTTCGCTGTTAGGGGCGGCGGCGCCATGGCCGACGGTGATCACTCTGACGTCGCGCAACACCGACTCGTCAACGGCATTGACCAAGGCATCCTGACTTGCGTGAGTCACCAACCATCGGGGGCCGGCGCTACGCAGGGCCCGCTCCAGCTCAGGTGCGGCGTAGCGGGTATTGAGCGGGGCCGCGATCGCGCCAACGGAAAAACACGCGAGATAGCACGTCACTAATTCAACGCAGTTTGGCAGCAAGAGCGCCACGCGCTCGCCGGCCAACCGATCGGCACGCATCGCCATGCCCAATGCGTCAGCTGCTGCCCCGAGATCCCGGTAATTCCAGCTACTGCCCTGGTAGGTCAGTGCGGTCGAATCGCCGCCCACAGATCCCTCGTTAAGCAAGCAACCCAACTTGACCACGGCCCAACCTCCCTACCTGAAGTGCGATTCTTGCCGAAACTGAGGTTGTGCTCGAAAATTCGGCAAGACTTCGCGCATAAGTTCAGTTTCGGCAGGCGCTTTCCGCCGTCGCAGCATCGGCGAGACGTTCAGCAGACGCACAGCTTTGGCTATGTCAACGTTCAGATCGCTATCGCAGAGTAGACCCGGGAAGAAAAGAGGACGTGGCTGAAGGAGGGCGCTCCCTCATGAGAGAGTTGGTATTCCTCGACACCGAATGCACCGGTCTGCAGTTCGATGCCGAAATCTGGGAACTCGCCGCGATACGTCGTCACGCTGACGGGTCACAATCACGTCTTCACCTGTTCGTGGAACACGACACAGCAAAGGCGCACCGTCTGCCCGAACCGTTCCACTCCGACTATGACGCGCGCTGCCCGGTCGACCCCGGCGATCTCGTGCCTCAGCCGGAGGCGGTCAGGAAGATCATGGAGTTTATTGGTAACGACGCCATCGTGGTCGGCGCAGTACCGGCGTATGACAGTCAACGTCTTGCGGTGTTGTTCGATCGCCACCACATGCGCACACCCTGCTGGCTGTACACCGTCGTCGACGTCTGCGCCCTTGCCGCTGGCCGGCTTCGCGCTCAGGGTGAGCCTATAGAGTTTCCGGTGTGCATCGACCGGGTCGCCCATCGACTGGGCATCGACCCCCGCCGGTACTCCCGCCACACGGCGCTTGGTGACGCGTTGTTCGTGGAAGCCATCTTCGACCGTTGCGTCGGGCTCGCTCAGCCCGCCGGGATGTCGGCTGGGCCCGAGGCCGTGTTGGCTGGCTAGTTGCGAATCTTGCCCGCGCTAGACTCGACGAGCTGCCCGACTTTCTCACTGCCGAGGGCCACGATCGCCGGCATCAGAGCGGTTTGTGCCACCTCCAGGCGCGAATCACGCGACTGCGGCGGCGAATGACTGATAGAGATCTCCGGGCAGCGGGGTGTGCAGCTCCCAGGTGATGGCCATCGGCTTCTCGCCAACATGGTTGCGGTAGGTAGCCGGGCCGAGGAACCAGAACGCGCGATCGTCGGTGCGCAGCCGGGTGAACAGCATGATGGAGTGGCCGTCGCGTTCGTGGTTGCGGTAGCGCAGACCGGTTTCACTGTCGGCCCGGGTGATGGACTGGCTTTCCCAATGAATGAGCCGCGGGCTGATGGCGTAGTCGCGGTAGCGGGTGGTCGGTGAGAAGTTGCCGCCGCTCTTGTCGAGGGTGAACGCCAGCAACTCGGCGTTGGCGTCCTTGGCTTCGTAGACACCGGTCTGCCAGGGGGCGACCCTGGCCCGATCGCCAATTCCGAAGGCGGCCATGATCTCGATGCGCGAGTAGCGGGCATGGATCTGGAGCGGAACATCGGGGTGCATCGGGAGATCGCCGTGCAGGTGGTCCACCCGCTCGTCGAGTTCTACCAGCAATTGCGCCAATTCGGCACGCACCTGCGGGTGTGACCACAATAGATCGACGCCAGCCCGCAATGAGTGCTCCTTGGTGAGCACCTGGTCGCCGAGGCTGGCGACGATCATCCGTACCAGACGACGTTCACGCTCCGGCATCGCCGCAATGTTGGGCGGGACGGCCGATTCCAGGAGTCGGCGGTAGGTCTCGATACGTTCGTCGTCATCGACGTGCAATAGCCGTCCGAGTGCTTTGCGCAGCGGCGCTTCGTGCGGGCCCGCGGGGGCAACCGCCACACCCGCCGCCTGGCATAGATCCGACCAGCCCCGGCTCCCATCGTACACATCGGGCAGGTCGAGCCCGGACTCCTCGAGGTACTGCGAGAGTGTCACGTCGGGGTAGTTGGCGTGCACCATCCGCAGTTCCTCAACGCGGGCTGGCCACCGCGAGTGAATCGCATCCCGCAGGCTGCGAAGTACGATCGAGGAGGCCTTTTGGTCCAAGTGCATGTAGCACCCTGCGGGCAGGAACGGAAAGCCCTGCTGCACAGAGCGTTCGATGTCGCGACGTGTGCCTCCCAGTAGGGCGCGGTAGCGCCGATCGAAGCGGAACTCCCGACGGTGGGTGCCGACGAAGTCCAAGACGGCACAGAAGCTCTTGTCATTGGAGCGCCGCAGTCCGCGGCCGAGTTGTTGGAGGAAAAGTGTCGGGCTTTCAGTAGGCCGTAACATCAGCAAGGTGTCCACCGTGGGGACGTCGACGCCCTCGTTGAAGAGGTCGACCGAGAAGACGGCCCGAATCGTCCCGGCGGCGAGGTCTTTTAGCGCTGCGGACCGGTCGGCCGGCGAGCTGTCTCCCCAGACGGCGACGGAAGGCAGACCGTGCTTGGTGAAGTGGGCCGCCATGAATTGGGCGTGCTGGATGCTGACGCAGAAGCCGAGAGCGCGCATGGTGGCGGGATCATCGGCGAGACGGGTCACATTCTGGATGACGGTGCGGGCCCAGGCGTCGGTACTGGTGTACAGGTTGCTCAGGGCTGCGACGTCGTAGCCTTGACCGCGGCGCCATGGGATGCCGGTGAGGTCAAGCCCGTCATGGATGCCGAAATACATGAAGGGGCACAGGCGTTGCTGGTCGATGGCGTCCCAGAGTCGAAGCTCTGCGGCGATGCGGTCGTCGAACCAGTGCAGGATCGACAAATCGTCGCTGCGTTCGGGTGTTGCTGTCAGCCCTAGGAGTTCACGGGGTTGGACGTGGTCGAGCAGTTTCCGGTACGACGGGGCGGCTGCATGATGGAACTCGTCGACGATTACGAAGTCGAAGTGCTCGGGCGCGAGGTCCTCGAGGTTGGCCGCGTTGAGGCTCTGGACCGAGGCGAAGACATGTTCGAAACCTTGCGGCCGGGAACCGCTGATCCACTTCTCACCAAACGAGGCGTCACGAATGGCATACCGGAAGGTGGCCAGGCTCTGATCAAGGATTTCATTGCGGTGAGCGACGAACAGCAGTCGCGACCTGGGTAGTTCGTTGCGCAGGCGGGCGTAGTCGACGGCAGCCATGACGGTCTTTCCGGTGCCGGTGGCAGCAACAAGCAGATTGCGGTGATGACCGCGGCGGCGCGATAGCGAGATCTTGTCCAGGAGGCGTTCCTGGAAGGGTTCCAGACGAAGCTCGATAGGGCTGAGGATGACGTCCGGCCCGGTGTCGATACGGCCGGCCCGCTGGCTCTCCGCGTCAAACTCGGCGGCATTAAAGGGGACGAAATCGGGACTTTGCCAATAGCTTTCGAAGACCGCCTCAAATTTGGCGAGGATGTCGGGGTTGCGTGCGGCCGAGGCCCGCACATTCCATTCCAAGCCGGTGACTTGCGCGGAATGGGTGAGGTTGGAAGAACCCACGTAGGCAGTCGAGAAACCGCTGCGTCGTTGGAAGATCCACGCCTTGGCGTGCAGCCGGGTTGTGCTGACGTCATAGGAAATACGGACCTGGGCGCCGTGTTCTGTGAGCTGCTGGAGGGCAGCCCGCTCGGTGGAGCCGGTGTAGATGGTGGTCAGGACGCGCAGCGGTTTTCCGCGTTCGCAATGCCGGCGCAGCGAGGACATCAGCGGGTTGATGCCGCTGCGGCGGATAAAGGCCATGAGGACGTCAATACCGTCGGCGGACTCGATCTCGGCATCGAGTTGGTGAAGCAGGCCCGGCTCACCGGGTGCGTTGGTGAGCAGGGTGGTGTCCAGCAGCGGGATGAGCGGCTCGGCGATCGGTTGTGATGTGCCATCGGGCCGGCGCTCGAGGATCGCGTGCAGAATCGTCCCGGGCTCAACAGGCGTTTCTTCGAGCTCGCCGTCGACGATCTTCGCGAGCCTCGCGATGAGGTCGCGGGCGACCTCGATACCCACCTGGACACGGTCACTGTCCCCGACGGACTCCAGGGTCCGCTGAATACGCCGGCTGAGGTGCAGGGCGATGCGATCGGCAGCCTCGGCAGCGCGCAGGGATCGCGAACTTGTCTCGAGACGAGCATCCATTGAGTCGAGTTCTCTGCGCAGCACTTCCGTAAGGAGTCGCTCGTAGAGGCCCGGTTCGGTCACGGCAAACTCCCCCTCGTCACGCGACCCAGGCAGCGCTGAAGGGATCTGGTCCCAGTCCCACCCGCGGTCGCTGATAGGGGTCGGGATCCGTCTGGCCCAACAGCTCAGTCAGCGCCGTCATGAATAACCAGACTAATGTCCGGAGCCTGGTGAGACCGGTGGTTGGCCAGGGTCACCCGGAGCCGCTGCGATATCCCGGCTGGCCTGTCCGGGGCAGAATGTGCAGCGGCGACCGGCCTCGCTTCGGTGTCGCCGCCGTCGGTGATCGCCCAGGTTGGTGGGTTTGCCTATTACGGGATAGGCGGTGCCGCGGGGATGATGGGGTCGCCACCTTCTGCCGTGACAACCGGCGCGCCGGGGGGTGCGGGAGCAACGGCAACCTGGGGCGGCCCCCCGGTGGCTGGGATCACGAGATCGCCGGGTTGAGTCCATCCGGCCTGGGGACACAGCGGCGACGCGTTCGGGTCCATCGTGCAATTGTCTTGGGCGAGGCTGGTCGGTGCGAGCGCGAGTCCGGCCATCGGTAGAACGGTGAGCGTCAGGCTGGCGGCCCAGCGGCGCATCCGGTTTCGGGTATCAGCCATCTTCAGATGGTAGGTAGGGCGGCCCTGTTCAGGTGCCGTTTCTGCGGGACAGCTTTCGGCTGGAAAGGACCACGTAGTGTGCGAGGCTGCCCTGGATTGGGGCAATCAGGTGGCAGTGCGCGAGATGTTCCAGGCCCGGCTGGCCGGCGCCGTCGACGGCATCCCGGAGGGTCTGGATCTGTCGATGAAGCTCCTCGGAAGGGTCTTTTTCGCAGACTTGGCGTTGCTCTCAGTGGACGACCTGAGCGTCTGTGTTGGGGTAGCGCGCAATACTTACTTCGATGGCATCGGCTGCCGAGCGCACCTGCGCGCCCAGCGCGCGAATAGCGGCACCATCGAGGCTGGCGAAGACCGAGGCCATGAGCGTCATTGTCACTACACCGTCCGGGTCGCGGATCGGGGCGGATACCGTGGCGACGCTGTGATCCGCACCGTTGCACATTTCGTCATCAAGGATGTCGACGGCTGCCAGTTCGGTGTATGCGCGCGCCAGTTGCGTGGTGATCTCGTCGATCTCGCCATCGGCGGTGAGTGCCCGCAGGGCTGTGTAGACGCGCAGGTAGTCGCGGGTGAGACGTTCAACGACGAAGCCGCGCTGCCGAATCTCTCTTAGCACTAAGGTAATTCGCTGTCGAAACCGTCGGCTTGGCGTCCCCAGTGCTTCCAGCCACGCCTTCTGACCCGCAACGCTGGACCAGGCAACGTAGTCGCGGCCTATCGGGGCAACGAACGGTGTTCGCATTCCACGCCAGATCCTCGGCCCGGTCAGGCACTCGCCCACGGTGTCGATGACCACCAATGCGTCTCGTTCCCGCCGGGCCAGCGAGACCTGGGTGCCGGTCGTGTCCGATAGCGCCTGCAGCTCGACCCGGTGTAGTTGCGTGTGCGCGGGCTTGCCCAAAGCGGCGACGGCCGGCCCGAGCGAGTAGCCCGCGGTCGCTGGATCCCGCACCGCCCAGGCGCGAGCCGCGAGTGTTGTCAGAATCGCATGTGCGGTCGCCCGGCTGAGCCCTAGCCGGCGGCAGATCTCGGCCAGTGAGAATTGCATGGCCGGCTCTCGTCCCAGCAACTCCAGTACCGAGACCACTCGCTCTGTCGGGGGCGAACCTTGACCTGGCGTTGCAGGCAGGGCTACCTTTGGCGTCATAATATCGAACTGTATGTCGATATTTCGACACAGGCAAGGGTTCAGGGGAGGAACGATGACGGGGCTCGCTAGCTTGGATGTGGAAGAACCGATGCGCGCCAACGCCGAAGAGCGCCGGGTGTCGTCGCCGGTTTGGCGGGCCTTCGGCATCTGGACGGCGGTTTTCTGGGGCGCCGTCGCGGTGTTCGCGACGCTGTTCTATCTGGGCGCACTCGACTTCACCGCCAGCACCAAGGCCTCCCTCTATGGAATCAGTATCTGGCTCAACGGGTGGATCATTCCGCTGTTGCTTCCGGGGGCCAGGAAGAGACCCAGGAGGGAGCTCTTCCACGAGTGCCTGGTGCTATGGATGGTTTCCTACGTAATGACGAACCTGCTCTGGGAGATTCCCTGGGTAATTTTCTCGCCCTTCATCTTCCACGATTTGAACACACTGAACGACATCGTCGCCTACACCCCGTGGATACGCGAAAACGTGTTGCACATGTACTGGTGGAACCTGGCCTCGTTCGGTTCGGTCGACCTGCGCACGGTCAACCACAATTCGACGTTCTTCACGCTGGAGATGTATGCCTTCGTCAATGTCGCCGCCGCGGTCGCTTTCTGGCGACTCAACAAGGCACGTTCTTCGTTGCGCTACCTGATCCCGGTGCTCGGGGCGGGAGAGCCCGTCGTGGCGACCTTCATCTTCTCGTTGAGCGAGGTGTTCGGCGGTTTCGAAAACATGCCGGGCGGGGTCGCCGATACCCTGCTGGCGCTGGTGTGGACCCAGTACCAGTACTTCGTCTTTCCCCTCATATTCGGCCTACTCGGCAGCAAGCTGTTGTTCGAGGACTGGCGATACTCGCGATCTACCGCGGCGTTTTAGCGCCACGCGGCAGGAGCGGAGCCTCGGCCCGCCGTCGGGCAGCGTCAGTCAACCAGACACGAGACGCCGTGAGAGCATGCGAGTATCTCTGACGTGATTCGCCGGTGGTAAGCGGTGCGGCGGCCGAGGTACTGGCCCTGGGTTTGCTTGCGGGAGTGCTGCTCTTCGCGATGCTGCAGCCGCGCGGGCTACCGGAGGCGACGGTCGCGGTGCCCGCTGCGGCGGCCATCGTGGCGCTGGGGATCCTCCCTCCGAGGGATGCGCTGCACCAAGTCCAGACGTTAGGGCCCACGGTCGGTTTTCTGGCCGCCATCCTCGTGTTGGCGTACTTGGCCGATGATGCCGGCATGTTCACCTGGCTGGGTGCAGTCCTGGGCCGGTCATCGGCCGGACGACCTGTTCGGCTGCTCGGGTTGGTGTTCGCCGCCGCGGCCGGAACCACCGCGGTGCTCAGTCTCGACGCGACTGTGGTTCTGCTAACTCCGGTGGTGTACCGCACCGCCGCTGGTTTGGGATTGCGGGTCAAACCCCATGTATACGCGTGCACCCACCTCGCGAATTCCGCGTCGACGCTGCTGCCCGTGTCGAATCTGACCAACCTGCTGGCGTTTTCGGCTACCGGTCTGTCGTTTCTGCAGTTTGCCGCCTTCATGGGGTTACCGTGGCTGGCCGTCATCGTCGTGGAGTATGCGGTGTTCCGTTGGTTCTTTCGTGACGACCTGCGACCGTCGCCAGCGCGCCCGGGCACGGTAGGCGGTCTCGTTGCCCCCGTCGACTCAACTCCCGCTCCGCCCCCCTTCGTGTTTGCGGTCCTGGCGCTTACTCTGGTCGGCTTTGGCGTGTCCGGCTTTGTCGGCGTCGAACCGGTCTGGGTGGCCGTCGGAGGTGCGGGCGCGCTGGCAGCGCGGTCTCTACGTCACGGGGAAACCACCCTTGTCAGGCTGGTCGGGGAGGCGTCGCCGTTCTTCTGCTTGTTCGTGTTTGCGTTGGGAGTCGTCGTAGCCGGCGTGACCGGCCACGGTATGGGCCGTGCCCTGGGTGCGCTGCTGCCGACTGAGCCCTCGTTCGCAGGTCTTCTCGGAGTCGCTCTGGTAGCAGCGGTCCTGGCCAACGTCGTCAACAACCTGCCCGCCACCTTGGTGATGCTCGGCGTCCTCGGTCTCGATCCGCACCCGGGACTTGTTCTCGCCATGCTGATCGGGGTCAACGTGGGTCCAAATCTCACCTTTGTCGGTTCTCTGGCCACCTTGCTGTGGCGCCGGGTGCTGGCGGGGCGTGATGCGGCACCCACCCTGGCCGAGTTCCTGCGCCTGGGGGTACTGACGGTGCCCATCGGATTGTTGGCGGGTGTGGCTGCACTCTGGCTTGGACTGAACGTAGGAGGACCGCAATGACCGCGCGAGTGGTGGCCTGGCTATCCGAAGGAACGTGGCAGGCCGTTGTCGACACCGTGGCGACGACGCTGGATTCGATGAACTCGGTACCCGATGTCGTCCTGCTTTACGTGCTTGACAGCCAGATCGGCGAAGCGGTGCAGGGTGCGTTCTCCGGGCTTCTCGGCAGGCGTATGCCCGAGCGTGACCCCGGGGCCGCGGTCACAGACGCCGCACGGACAGCCGCTTCGGCGCTGCTGGACGCAGCGCACCGGCGGTTGGGGGCGCCGGCCGAGAGCATCGTCCGGGCGGGTCGTGTTGAGCGCGAAGTCGTCGCAGCCTGCACGGGAGCCGACCTTTTGGTGTGCGCACGCGACGGCGACCGATCCCGACTGGGCCCGCACAGTCTCGGTCACGCGACCCGGTTCGTCGTCGACCACGCCCCCTGCGCGGTGTTGCTGATCTGGCCGGATACCGCGCCCGGGTTGGGCTCGATTCCGCCGCATCCCGGGGATCACCCGGGACCTCATCGATAACTGTGTACACGGTCCTTTTCACCCGCCGAACGGCGTGTGAGGCGAACTGGCCGCCACCCTGCAGCGTTACGTCAGGCGGCGGGTATCCAGGTCAATATTCCGGAGTCGGCGAACTGTGAGAGGTGCAATCGGCCGTCCTGGATCAGGTAGGTGCGGACGCTGGCCAGCGCCGTAGTCACCCGCTGGTCCAGTGAGCCTGGCGGACAGGCCATCTGGGTCGTGGCGAGCGGGCCGAAGCTCAGCAGGCCGGACTCTCCGGACTCGCTCGGCGTCGCCCGCCACGAGGAGGAACCTCGATTACAGTCGATCTGAAAAGATGCGCGGCCTTCCCCGTCCGAGCGGCCTTCGAGGGTGACGGTGTATCGCTGCGCCTCCGGCACCAACACGGTGCCCTGCACATCGTCCATCGACCGGATTTCGGTCAGCCGCCAACTCGTGCCGGTAAGTGTCGATTCGGCCTCGGCCGGCGCGCACGACAACATCATCAGCAACGTGGCGGTGACCGTGCTGAGCCCTAGCCGCATGTCGACAACCCTAGCTATTCTGACGGCGACCATCGCGGGCCCGACAACTACGGTGGGTGTTCAGTCTGTCCGTTGTCTACCGATCGGGGTTTGGACGATGAGTGAGTTGCGACCGGATCGCATCATGGCGATCGGCGGCGGTTACTGCCAGGCGAAGGTGTTGCTATCCGCGGTGGGGCTCCGGCTGTTCACGCTGCTGGGCGAGCGAGCGATGACCGCAGCTGAGATCGCCGAGCGGCTGGGCCTGGTGCCCCGGCCTGCGACGGATTTTCTCGACACTCTCGTGTCAGTGGATCTGCTCGGTCGCGACGGGGACGGGCCGCAGGCCCGTTATCGCAACACCGCGGAGACGGCGCACTTCCTCGACGAGAACAGCCCTGCGTATCAAGGCGGTCTTCTCAAGATCTGGGACGACCGCAACTATCGCTACTGGGCGGATCTCACCGAGGCGTTGAAGACAGGTCAAGCGCAAAGCGAAACCAAGCATTCCGGTCGACCGTTCTTCGAGACGCTCTACGAGGATCCGAAGCGGCTCGAGGTTTTCATGGCGGCAATGCACGCCTCCTCGCGGCGGAACTTCGAGTTGCTCGCCACCGAATTCCCGTTCCAGCGCTATGCGCGGCTGTGCGACGTGGGCGGAGCAGATGCACTTCTGACGCGCACCGTGGCGGCAACGCACCCGCACCTGCGGTGTGTGAGTTTCGACCTGCCCGCAGTGACCGAGATCGCCGACCGCAAGATCGCCGAAGCCGGCCTGGCGGACCGGGTCGAGGCGGTCGCCGGCAGCTTCCTGACCGACCCGCTGCCAGCTGCCGACGTCATCACGATGGGCATGATCCTCCATGACTGGAACCTTGACCATAAGCGTGCCTTGATCGCCAAGGCCTACCAGGCGTTGCCGGACGGCGGCGCCTTCATCGTGATCGAGTCGCTGATCGATGATGCGCGTCGCACCAACACGTTCGGGCTCACGATGTCGCTGAACATGTTGATCGAGTTTGGTGATGCGTTCGACTACACCGCCGCGGACTTTCGGCAGTGGTGCGCGGTGGCTGGCTTTCGGACGTTCGACACCATTGCGCTGGACGGTCCGTCCAGCGCGGCCGTCGCGTACAAGTAGCCGAGGACCGTTCAGGCCTGCTGGCCGTCACCGGAGGGTCCGGTCTCGGCTCGGTGTGTGTTTCGGCGCAATCGCCAGGGATGGCTCTCGTGGGGCCACATCCGCTCGATTTCGGCGTTGAACTCGGCGCCCAGCAGTACGGCGAACGCGGTGATATAGAGCCACAGAACGATCGCGATCGGCATCGCGAGTTGGCTGTAGAAGGCGTCATCCTTGACGCTGAGCGTCAGATAGATCCGCAATCCGGCCGAGGCCAACAGCCACAGCAGCATCGCCAGCAGTGCGCCGGGCACGTCGCGACGCCAGGGAGTCCGCCACGGAACCCCGACGTGGTACAGCGTGACCAGACCCACGAAAACGAGAAGAACTATGCTCGGCCAAAACAGCAGATCGAGCATCCGCAACGTGGTATCGGCGATCGGGTCTGGAGCCAACCACTCCACGATGCGCGGGCCGAAAACCATGGGCGGTAGCACCGCTACCGCGCCGAGAAGCAAGCCGATGGTCAGTCCCAGAGCCAGCAGGCGTCGTCGCCAACCCGGCCGCGGCTCGACGTTGTAGGCGATCGTGATCGTCTCCAGATACCGGTTCACAGCTCGTGAACCGGTCCAGAGGCTGAGCACGATGCCGATGGACACCACGCTGCCCCGGGTCTGGGCGAGCATGGCATCCAAAGTCCTCTCGTAGGAGGCGAAAGCCGGTTCGGACAGGAACGGTTCCGGGATTCCGAGCAGGAGTTCGCGTAGCTCTTGGTGTCCCTGGGGGCCGAGGGCCGCCGCGACGAACCCGAGCGATCCGATGACGGCCAGAAGTAACGCCGGTAGAGAGATCAAGGTGAACAATGCGGCTTCGGCCGCCAGCCCGGGAACCCGGTCCTCAAGTGTGCCGCGGCGGGTACGTTCGACCAGTCTGCCGGCCTGCTGTACAGGTTGGGGCAGGCGGGCGAATCTGTCGGCGCTACGTTTGTGCAGGCTCGACCGGGCCGACCGGGCCGGCTCCGATAGCCGCGACCAGAGTTGCCGTCGCTCGTCTTCTGGTGCCATCACGTCGAGCCTAGGAGACCGACCGGCCGTGAACGTCGGCGGTCAGCAGGCCGGACGGCCGGCAGGGAGACAGTTCCCGGTGTGGCGGCACCGCGTGTCGGCGAGGATGAGCCGATCAGCCCACAGCGGCAAGTTCGGCTCCGCCGAACGACACATTGAATCGATCACACCAGATGCTCACGCTGGTGAGCCCCTGCACCTCGGCGTCCGGGGGCACGGGATAGTTGGCGCTTCCCCGGTTGCCTTTCAGCGGGCCGAGGTCGATCCAGCGGCCGTCATCGAAGACCCGCGCACCTTCCACGCCGGGAGTGACGGGCGCGTCGGTCAGCAACACCTTGAGTTCCGGACCGTCGCTGGTGTCGAGATCGGCGATCCGCACGACGAGAGAATCGTCGGGGAGACGCAGCAGCTGCACCGTCCCGGTGGTGTGGTGTTCCTGGCTCACCAAGTCCCCTTGTGCCACCACCTGGGTTTCCGGGGTGGCGGTGCGCCCGTCGGGCGACGCCGCACCGGTGGCGACCGTGGGAGGAGCCTCATCGACTGTGGTGTTGGTGAACAGTTTCCAGGGCTGGAACCAGTACGCGCCGGCGGCGACGGCGATCACGACGACAACGATTCCGGCGAGCACGAGGGGACGACGCAAGATTCAGACCTTCTCTGTCGGGGGTTCTTCAGGGGGCATTCGCTTACGAAGGCTGTCGTAGATCGGCGGCGATCCGACAGCGTAGGCGGTCAGCACGGCTGCGGCAGTGGCGGCCATCATCGGCACCGCCACCGACGTTGTCGCCGTCATCTCGATGACCAGCACGATTCCGGTGACGGGGGCACGGACTGTGGCTCCGAAGAAGGCTGCCATGCCCACGAGTGCGATCGGAATTGCCAGGGACGCAGCGTTTCCCGGCCACACCATGTTGAATACTCCGACGAACAGCAAGCCCCACAGCGCGCCGACCGCAAGCAGCGGCGCGAACAATCCGCCGGGCACCCCCGCCGAATACGACAGCGGTCCGGCGATGAAACGCACCATGAGGTAGCCGACGACGACCGGCAGAACGATGCGGTGTCCTCCGAGGATCAGTTGCGTGAGGGTGTCCCCACCGCCGACCGCGAGCGGGTAGACGAACATCGCCAAGCCGATGATCGCGCCGATGATGGTCGCCTTCGCGACCTTGGGAATCCGGCGCACCCTGCCGACGTGGTCGAGGAACCACAGCACCAGCACGTTGTACACCGCACCCAGACATCCGGTGAGCAGACCGAAAATCACGAAAAGCGGAAGCCACGAGAGCGCCGGGGCGTGTATCGGCTCCACCAAGAAGTCCGGACGGTTCCCAAGGACGAACCGCGAACAGGCCACCGCAGTCACAGCGGCAAAGATGGTCGCCAAGACCGTTTTGACCCGGAACGACCTCGTCACTTCTTCGAGTGTGAACAGGGTGCCCCCGATCGGGGCATTGAAGGCGACCGCCAACCCCGCACCGCCCAGCGCGGTCTGCATCATCCGGACCTCGGAGTCGGGTAAGCGAGCGCGCCGCGCCGCTTCGGCACCGATCGCGGCCCCCATGTGAACGGTCGGACCCTCGCGGCCCAGCACCAACCCCGACCCGATCCCCAGCACTCCGCCGACGAACTTCGCCGGCAGCAGACGAATCGACGGCGGTTTCGCCTCCCCCCGATAGACGGCTTCGACATGTTGGATTCCGCTGCCCGATGCCAGCGGCATCCAGCGGACGATCAAGGCCGCGAGGGTGGCGCCCGTCGCCGCAGCGGCCACCGGCACCAGCCAGCCCGGGCCCGGCAACAGGCGTGCCCAATCGACCAGATCGATGCGGAGGTCATCGGCCGCTGCCAGCAGCCATCGGAAGGCGCCGCCGACGAACCCGATGACCACACCTGCGACGATCGCGGTGCAGCAGATGAGTACCGATCCCCGCATCGAGTCGTCTGACTGGACCGGGCCAGTTTCCGATTGCGTCATCCTGCCGGATCAGCCAGTCGGTTCTGAATCTGGTCGTTTCTGCTCCGTCGATGCACCAGCAACCGTCTCCTTCGCCGCCATTGAATTCCCCGCATTTCGCCGTTCGGTGCAGGTGCGAGACCTCGAAGGAGCGTAGCCGGGGGTACCGCACCCGGACGCGGTGTACCCACCGATGCCGGAGCCACCGACCATCTCACGCTTGCCTCAACGGGAGCCGGTGCCCGCGGTGCGTGGCGCCTCCGCCCGTCGTAACAGCACGGCGAGAACCGCCGCGACGATCAGCAACGCCGGCACATCGCCCAGCAGATGGCCGCGCTCGTTGGCATCCGAGAGCGCCTGGACCGCCATGATCACGGCGTGGACGACGCTGGACACCACGGTGAACCAGATCAGGGTGCGGCTGGCGAGCGGATCACGGGTCGCCATCACCAAGAAGACCCCGAGGGTGGCGTAGAGGCCGATGATCATGGGCAGGTAATGCGACGAGCCCTCCCCCCACGACCACCCGGACGGCCACAACTTGGTGAGTGGGTAGATGCCGACCACGAAGATCACGCCCACTACGGCCACCGCCACCCTCAGCAGACCGACCGGACCGTGATCCTTCGCTTTGTCTTCAGGCATGCCGTGCCGTCCTCTCGTTGTCAACGGCGGGCGGATGCAGCCGGGCAAGTCCGTCACTGACGCCCTGTCGCCATCTCTCGATTTTCGCATCTCCGGCCGCTGCCCTCCGGTGATTCCGCTACCGATTCTTCGGCTCAGCTGCCAGCGCCGCGCAACATCGCGCGATTGCCAGAAAAGCGATGCGGAGAGACCGACAATGCATACGGTCGCGCAGGTTTCCGAGATGGCACGGGGTGGTCCACATCAGTGTGGTGATGACGGCGGCCGGGCTGGTCGCATTCCCGGTCTTGGCCGGAGTCGTCGGCGGCGTGGTGGCAGTGCTGCGCCCGCCAGCTCCGACGGTTGTCAGTGGGGTGCAGCACTTCGCGGCGGGGGTCGTGCTGGCCGCCGTCGCCGGTGAGGTCCTCCCGCAACTGCGCGATCGTGGACCTCTGGGACTCGTCGTCATCGGATTTGCTGCCGGTGTCGCTCTGCTTGTCGGGTTGCGTTATCTCTCGGGCGGGGAGGCGGCACAGGTCTCCGGGGCTCTGCCGGTGGGCTTTCTTGTGGTCGTCGGAGTCGACCTGTTCATCGACGGCCTACTCGTAGGAACCGGTGCGGCAGTGTCCACCGAGACGGCGACCGTTATCGCCATCGCGCTCACGGTGGAGGTGCTGTTTCTCGGGTTGTCGGTGGCACTGCAACTCGTCAGCTCGGGATCGTCCAGATTCATGGCCGCGTCCGTCACCGCCGGCTTGAGCCTCCTGGTGGCGGGAGGAGCGATCCTGGGCGCGTTGGCACTGGGTGGCGCCGGGGACGCCGTGCTGAGCCTGGTTCTCGCGTTCGCCGTCGCTGCGCTGCTGTGGTTGGTTGTCGAGGAGCTGTTGGTGGAGGCGCACGAGACGCCCGAGCGCCCCTGGATGGCGGCCCTGTTCTTCGTGGGCTTCATTGCATTGTTCTGTCTGGAAGCCGTGGGATGACCGCCGCTGAAGCCGGCCAGGCGGCATGCAACGCCGGCGCCGGCATCTGTTCCTAGCGCGCGTCGTTGGGTTGTGACTGGCTCCCTTCGCTGGTTCTCGTCGACCAAATGCACTGTGCGCTAGAAGATCCTGCATGGACAGGTGGGAGGCAAGCGCACCTGCGCCCGCAGCTGGTTTCCGGCTTTTTGCGTTACGATGGGCAGTAGGACTGAGTCGCTGCACCTACGAAGAATCCGCTCTGCTTCAACGACCAATTCGTAGGTCCGGTGATCTCCGCAGCCACCTGTTCTGGCGGTTGGCCCTCTTTCACGTACTCGCACACCGCTTCTGCGAGCGCGATAGCACCCGAGGATGTGGCGAACGGGACTCCCTCGCGCTCAAGTGTCGCGATGAAGATGTCGTCGGTCTCGTCCGCGAACGCCGGTGTGGCCGTTAAGCCGGCCAGGGCAGCAGCAACGGCGACTGCTGAAAGGATGCCCGTGCCGCGCATCTCTACCCTCCCGCTAGGTTGGTGATGGCGTCACCGTACGTCTGTGGTCGCGCGCGCGCGGTTGTTTGCGCGAAATCCTCACATGCACATCAGCGTTGATCGTGCGTTGGGTATTCGCGCTGCCATCGCGAAATCTCAACACTCTGATAAGCGTTGCTACGCTGTGCTCATATGCGAACCACGCGGCGGATTGCGATCTGGTCCGCGTTGCACAATCGGCAACTCAGCTTCCGGACTTTGAGGCGCACATTCGCAAACCGCAGCGCTCGTTGGCACATCGGGTAGGGGCATCCGCATGACAGCGTGACCCACCACTGCGCCGGATGGGACACGGGGCTGCACAGCTTATGACAGACGCAGAGAATGTCGTGCTCGAAATCCAGTTCGGCGATTGACGGTTCGAGCATCGTGGTCACGGCTACCAAGGCTAAAGTCAAGGTTGAGACTTCTGCGGGAGGCGCGCGGAGGAAATCGGAACGGCGTCAGTCACTCACGACGGCGTTATATTGCGGGCAGTATGCGTCGACGGCGCCCCGCATCAGTTGCCGCGCTCGGGCTGGGTCCAGGCCCTCGCCCTGGAGCGACTCGATGATGCTGCTTTGGATAACGGAGACACCCAACCCGTTCGCGCTCCCCTCGGCGGTGATGTCGCAGATGTTGTTTCCCGCCGCGATTGCTTGGTCCACCGTGCCGAACTCAAGACCCAAACTCGCTACCACGGAGAGAAATTGATCGTCGGCTTCGGTGGCATGCGCGTTCGGCGACAGGATGAGCATCGCTGTCGTAGCCGCCGATACGGCACCGATGCTCGTCAGCCATGCTGGGCGCGTGGACATGAAACCTCCTCCTCCGGGCCATTTGTGCGGATAATAGTGGCGGTCGCCACTGAATCAGGTGATTGGCACGCCACAAAGGGCCAGTTATCGGAAGTCTCGATCCAGGTCCGGCCCGGCAAGTTGTCGGTGTATTTCAATGTGATTTGCCACTCACGTTTGGCTGCACATGCTGAGAAGATTATTGGCTGACGTTTACGTCACACCCCTTCGGCAAGGTTGCCGATCGGTATGAAGCCCCTCGTCAGGGGCTGCCTTTTGGTTGCCATCGAAAGGTAACGATCAGATAACCAAGAATTTCCTTAGCCCCGCCTAAGAAGCGTAGTCGGTGCAGAGCAACAGGACCGATTCTGTCGTTTCTGACCGCGGATTTCCACGGCTACACTCAGGCCCAACACAGCGTCCGAACAGACTGCTGAGACACTGAATTCAATTCCGGTGCCGCTGACACCGGCGGAGGTGCGACAACAATGGCAAACCTATTGGCCCCCCTGGGGCACGCAACGCCCGACGACAATTCTGCTTTGCAGGCGGCTGAGGACGCGCTGGTGGAGGCCGTCGATGCCGACATCATCCTCGAGCGCCGTATCGCAGTGGGCCGCGGCCCGATCGGTGACATAGCCGCCGGCGGCCCAACCGACTCCATCGTGGTGGCCAACGTCGCCGACCAGAGCGTGTCGCTTATCGACTCCACGGCCCAGTCGGAATGCCACAACGTCGCAGTCGCCGGCGATCCCGTCGCCCTCGCCGTCACCGATGGCCTCGCGTACGTGGCCACCGGTTCCGCCAGCCATGACGCGGTGTCGGCGATCGACCTCGAGACGAGATCCGTCGTCGCGACTTACCCGGTGGCGTTCGGCGTCACCGCACTGGCCGCAAGCCCGGACGGGAAGCGCATCTATGTGGGCCGGACGGCGCGGGACGGCGTCGGCGTCACCGTGATTGACACCGTTGCCCAGCGGGATTCAGCGATCGACATCGGCTACGGCCCGGCCGCCAGCCTGGACGCACTCTGCGTCGATCCGAGCGGCAAGCGCCTGTACGCGTCGGTCACCGACGAAAGCGGAAGCCGATTAGTCATTCTCGACAGCGAGACGGCACGGGTGCAGCGCGTTGTCGTGATCGGCTCACCCATACGGGACATCGCCCACACCGACGGCACCGTCTATGTGCTTACTTCCGACCGCGCGGTCGGCGGGGCGGTTCACGTCATCGACCTCTCCACCAACAGGATCACCGACACGGCGATAGTCGGGGGTGCGCCCACCCAGTTGGTGGTGAGCCCCGATCGTGCCCGCGCGTACATCGTTGATTACGACCGGGTCGCAGTGTTGTGCACGCTCAGCCTGGAAATCGACGACTCGCTGGCGTTTGACGCCCGCCCGTCCTGCGTGGTGCTCGATTCGGACGGATCGCACCTTCATGTCGCGGACTACTCCGGCGCCGTGCACGGGTTCTCGGTCGAGTCGGCAATCGAGATGCTGTGCTCGCAGTTCCTCGCTACCGACCCAATCGCGCTGAGCGCCCGAAGGGCGCTGGAGGGTTCCACTGCGGGGCGGTGATCAGCCGTACCGCAGCCACCCTCCGTGCGGCCAGGTAATTTGGTCTGGACCCGATGAGAACACGTTCTCGTTCCGCGCGGGGAGGAGAGGGCATGGCCCTACGTGTGGTCCAGTGGGCGACCGGTGGAGTGGGCACGGCTGCCGTGAAGGCTGTGCTGGAACATCCCGGACTGGAGCTCGTCGGGTGTTGGGTGCATTCGGCAGGCAAAGCGGGCCGCGATGTCGGCGAGCTGGTCGGCACTGATCCGCTCGGGGTCACCGCGACCCGCAGCATCGAGGAGATCCTGGCACTGGACGCCGATGCGGTCATCTACAGTCCGTTGCTGGCCAACCCCGATGAGGTCGCGTCGCTGCTGAGGTCGGGTAAGAACGTCGTCACCCCGGTGGGCTGGCTGTACCCGAGTGAGCGGAGCGGCGCCCCGCTGCGGGACGCCGCGCTCGAAGGCGGTGTTACGTTGCACGGCACCGGTATTGCACCGGGCGGGATCAGCGAAAAGTTCCCGTTGATGTTTTCGGCGCTGGCTACAGGTGTCACGTTTGTCCGGGCTGAGGAGTACTCGGACCTGCGAACCTACGAAGCGCCCGACGTGCTGAGGTACGTGATGGGCTTCGGTGGATCGCCGGATCAGGCCTTGACCGGGCCGATGCAGAAGATGTTGGACGCTGGATTCATCCAAGCCGTACGAATGTGTGTGGACCAGTTGGGTTTTGCCGCCGAACCCCAGGTGCGGGCATCCCAGGAGGTGGCGGTCGCCACCGCGGTGATCGACTCGCCGATAGGGCCGATCCAGCCCGGGCAGGTCGCGGGCCGTAGGTTCAATTGGGAGGCGCTGGCCGACGGCGAAACCGTGGTGCGGGTGACGGTGAACTGGCTGATGGGCGAGCAGAACCTGGATCCGGCGTGGTCGTTCGGCCCGGAGGGGCAGCGTTACGAGATTGAGGTGCGCGGGAACCCCACCGTCACGGTGTCGGTCAAAGGCTTCCAGTCCCAGGTCGGGGAGCAGGGCCCGGAGTGCGGCGTCGTCGGCACAGCGGCGCACTGTGTGAACTCGATCCCCGCGGTGTGCGCGGCCGCGCCCGGCATCGCCACCTACCTGGACCTTCCGCTGATAAGCGGCACGGCAGCGCCCCGCCTCCGTTGAACACCGCCCCTACGCCCTGACTAGCATTGGTGATCGTGAACCGGGCACGAGTGACGGACGAAGATCACCAACCGGTGGGCGGTTCATGACGGCTGGCAAACGTGCGCTGGTGCTCGCCGGCGGTGGACTGGCCGGCATCGCCTGGGAGACCGGTGTCCTGCTGGGGATTTCGGAGGAGTCTGCCGAGGCGTGCCAGATACTGCTCGACTCCGACGTCCTGCTTGGAACCTCCGCCGGTTCGGCGGTCGCCGCGCAGATCTGCAGCGGCCTGTCGTTGGACGAGTTATTCGAAAAGCAGGTGGCGGCAGGCGAGAGCCGCGAGATCCATCCGGGTGTGTCCGTAGACGCCATCGCCGAGTTGTTCCTGCCGGCGGTGCTCACCCCGGGCAAGACCAGGACGCAGCGGCTGCGCCAGATCGGTGCGGTGGCCTTGGATGTCTCGAGGCGCGCCGGGGCCGTATCCGCCGCAAGGCGCAGATCGGTGATCGAATGGCGGCTGCCCGTTCACGACTGGCCACAGCGGACCCTACGCATTACCGGAATCGACATTGCCACAGGTGAACTGGTGGTATTCGACAACGAATCCGGGGTCGAACTGGTCGACGCCGTCGCCGCCAGCTGCGCGGTGCCCGGGGCGTGGCCTCCGGTGCTGATCGGCGATCGACAGTTCATGGATGGCGGGGTGGGCAGCGCGGTAAACATCTCGGCGGCGCATGACTGCGCCGAAGCAGTAGTCCTGGTGCCTGCCGGAGTGGACGCGCCTTCGCCATGGGGGACCCCCGCGGCGGAGGAGATTGACGCATTTCCCGGCAGGACGCTGGCGGTGTTCGCCGATCCGGAGTCGCTCACGGCCTTCGGACCCGACTCGCTGGATCCAGCCTGCCGCCGGCCGTCCGCACAGGCCGGTCGGGTTCAGGGTCGCCGCGTGGCGGATCGGGTAGCCAGTTTCTTAAGGTTGTGACGCACCCTCTTCGAGGGTGTCGAGGTCGTCAAGTGCGTCGAGTGCCACGCTGGCGAGTTCCTGCCCGACCTCGATGACCTCGGCCGCGCGATGGAAGTCCAGGCTGCGGCACACCGTCCGGGGAACCTCGACAAGCAGGTCGGGCGGATAGGAAGCCAACGTATGGCGCGCCAACGCACTCTGTGCGATGTCGATGGTTCGGTTCATCACCTCGAAACCGCCTAGTCTGGGGGCCGCAGGCAGGCTTCGGTTCTCGTCATCCGCGTCACCGTCGTCATCGGTGTTGGTGCTGAACCGGCCCAATACCGCACGACCCGTTTGGGTTTCGAGAAGTGACCGGGCAGTCTTGGAATCGAGCAGAGACGAGGTACTGCGCCACATACGGTTCAGCAAGTCCGTGGTAAGACTCTCGCCCATACCCGGTCCCGATTGCGGATCCTTACCGGACAGGCTCACGGCGATCGTGACGTCGGCGTTGGCGGCCGCGATCGGCGCCATAGGGATCGGGTCGAGGATGCCACCGTCGGCGAGTAGCCGGCCGTCGAGCACGTGGGGCGTGATGACACCGGGTATCGCGATCGACGCCCGGATCGCGTCGTCCACCGGGCCGCGCTGCATCCACACCGATCTGCCGGCAATCAGGTCGGTGGCCACCGACGTGAACGGTATGGGCAATTCCTCGACGGTGACCGTGCCGAGAATCTCGCGCACCGCCAACAGGATCTTCTCCGCGCGTAACACGCCGGCCGAGGTGATCGACGGGTCCAGCAGACGCAGTACTGCGCCCTGAGTCAACGAGCTTGCCCACGAAACATATTCATCGAGCTTGCCGGCCGCCTCCAGCCCACCGACCAATGCGCCCATAGAAGACCCGGCAATGCCGACGACCTCGTGGCCCCGCTCGTGCAGCTCGTTGATGACCCCGATGTGCGCGTAACCGCGCGCCCCACCGCTGCCCAGTGCCAGTGCGACCCGCATGGATCCCATTCTGCGCCTCTGTGGTTCCCTGTGGCGCGACGTCCGCGCGATCGCCCCGCGGTTTACCTCGGGCCGGAACGCGGGGATGCCGTCAGCGGAGCTGATCCCGACACTTGGGTAACGCCTTGGCGTTCTCCCGGCTCAATGTCCGCGACTGCGTGACGCACATGGTGGAGGGACTGCGGGCTAGCCGCACAGCCCTTCGACGGCCGCATCCACGGCTACGATGACCGCGGATTGTTGCCCGGGGGAGAGCTCCGACCAGGGACTGCCGAAGGTGCCGGGGCCGGCCGACTCCGTGCTCTGGATCGTCTTCAGGTAGGGCTCTATCTGTGCCCGCGGCTCGCCACCCTGCTGCTCCATCCAGATCCTCGCAGCTCGGCATGCCTGGAAGTAGTCGTCCTCGGTGGATTCGGCGGGGGCACCGACGGCGGTAGTCACCCCGCCGGGGGACACCCCGACGTCGCCGGGCGCGACAGATGTCGAGGGGCTCGCCGTGCCGGTCGAGTAAGTGGTGGACGTTGTCGCGGAGGGCGCAGTCGGCTCAGTGCCCGACGAGCATCCCGACAGGATCGCCAGCCCCGCCGCGGCGGCGCACAGCGAGTGAAGCGGGTAACCGCGCATGCCGCCAATCTATGCACCGATGCTCGGGGCGCCGCTGTCAGGGCTGGTTTCCGCAGCTAGAGCAGGCTCGGCGGGCGCTTCGGCCGACCTGCCGGTCGCCGATCTAGAGGTCCGCGTCGAGTTCCGGCCTATCCTCGGGGCGCCAGGGAACGTCGGTGCCTGACACGGTGCCCGAGACGTTGTGCGCGAAGGGGCAGCAGACCGCTCAAGGGCACTTTAGTCTTGGCACACCATCGGCTTGAGCGAGGTCCCATGCACATCGAGGCACACGATCCACATCACCTTGCCGAGCCCGATCTACGGGACAAGGGGCTCTCGCGCAATGCCGTCGGCCTGCTGGGCGGCACTGTTCTGGGGATTTCGTCGGTGGCGCCTGCCTATGCGCTCACGGCGACGATCGGCATTCTGGTCGCCGAGGCCGGATCGAAGATGGTCGTTGTCATCATCGCCGGCTTCTTACCAATGTTCTTTGCCGCGTATGCATATCGTGAACTCAACAAGGTGGCGCCCGATTGTGGGACATCGTTCACCTGGACCACGAAGGCGTTCGGTCCCTACATCGGCTGGATCGGCGGATGGGCGGCGGTGATGGCCACCGTGATCGTGTTGTCCAACCTTGCCGGGGTTGCGGTCCAGTTCTTCTATCAGTTCGTCGGCGACGTATTCGGAAGCGGCAGCGTCTCCGCGATGTGGCAGAACCCGGTGATCAATGTCCTGACATGTCTGGCTTTCTTGGCGGTGGCGACCACGATCGCCTATCGCGGGATCACCACCACTGAACGCGTGCAGTTCGTTCTGGTCGGTTTCCAGATGGCCGTGTTGCTGACCTTCGCGGTGATCGCGATCGTGAAGTCACAGTCGTCGGACACCGGCATCCCGTTCAGTTTTGACTGGTTCAGCCCGGCCGGGCTGACGATGTCGGCGTTCATCGCCGGCCTGTCCGGCTCGATCTTCGCGTTCTGGGGCTGGGATACCGCACTGACGGTGAATGAGGAATCACGCGACTCCGATCGCACACCCGGCCGCGCCGCCCTTCTCTGTGTGGTGTCGATTCTGTTGACCTATCTGCTAGTGGCCATTGCGACGCAGATGTACGCGGGGGTGGGCACCGAGGGTGTCGGCCTGGGCAATGAGGAGATCGAGGACAACGTGTTCGGCGCGCTTGCAGAGCCGATTCTGGGCGAGCCGCTGCACCTGTTCCTGTTTCTGGCGGTGTTGGCGTCGAGCGCCGCAAGCCTTATCACCACGTTTCTGCCCACGTCACGCACGATGTTGGCGATGGGAACCTACAAGGCGTTTCCGGATTCCTTCGCCAAGATCCATCCCCGCTTCATGACGCCGTCCTTCGCGACCGTGGCCGCCGGTGTTGGAGCAGCGGTGTTCTATTCGGCACTCACATTCCTCAGCGAGAGCGTGCTCACCGACACGATCTACTCACTGGGGATCATGATCTGCTTCTATTACGGCCTCACTGCCTTCGGCTGTATCTGGTTCTTCCGCGACGAGTTGTTCGCCACCGCCGCCAACTTCGTCTTCAAGCTGCTGTTCCCAATGCTCGGTGGGCTTGGCCTGCTGACGGTGTTCGTGATCACCCTGCGCGACAGCGCATCACCCGACTATGGCAGCGGCGCCAGCATCGGCGGAGTCGGCCTGGTCCTCATTCTCGGCCTTGGGCTCATCGTGATCGGGGTGGCGTTCATGCTGATCATGCGCGCACGTCAGCCGGCGTTCTTCCGCGGTGAAACCCTGCGCAAAGACACTCCGGTGCTGGCGCAGGAACCGTAGTCGCGGCCGCCCGCGAGGGCCCACTCGAAGTCAGCTGCCGGGCTAAGAGTTCTCGTCGCTCCACAGCAACGGACGCAACTTCTCGGTCTTTTCCTGGGACCAGCCCGGCGGAGAGAGGATCCACGCCCAAGCGTTGGCGATGTCCCTGACGTAGACGTGGCCGTGGCCGTCGGGAACGTTGATCGCCACCGCCATGTCCGCCGACACCTGAAGGAAAGTGACGATCGGAATCCACATCGTGTCCGGCGATACGTCGTAGCCGCGCGGTTCGCGCAACCAGTCTGGTTCGGCGAACAGCAGATCGGGACTCCACCAGGCGATCGGATCCGACGCGTGTTGCAGGTAGACGACTCGCGGCTGACCCCACGGATCGTCGGGTCGTTCGAGGTCGCGGGGTTCGGCCACGAACCGGACGTTGTCGCCGCTGTCGTAGATCGGTAGCCACTCCGGCGACCCGGGGTCGCGGTTGCGGGTCAGGTCAGTCCAGATGGTGTTGTTGAAGGTCGGACCGCTGAACAGGGCCCCATCGGTCCGTGCGATGAGGTTGTTCAGTGCGAGGAACGGCGCCTCACCGCCGAACGCACCCAGGCTCTCGCCGAATACCACCAGCTTGGGCCGTTTGGCCTCGGGCATCTCGCGGACCAGCTTGTCGACCGCCTCGAACAGCGCTTGGCCCGCCTGGCGCGCGTTCTCCTTGTCGACCAGGAATGACAGCCAACTGGGCAGGAACGAGTACTGCATGCTGACGATCGCGGTGTCGCCGTTGTACATGTACTCCAACGCCGAGGCCTCGGCTTCGTTGAGCCAGCCGGTCCCAGTCGTCGTGCCCACCGCGACCACGGCGCGGTTCAGTCCGCCGGTGCGCTGCAATTCCCGGGCGGCCAACTCGGCTGTCTCCTTGATGTCTTCCGCCGAGTGCAAGCCCGCGTAGGCGCGGATCGGTTCGATCGCGGGGCTCCCGTTGAACTCGGTGAGTTGCTCGACCGTCGGGCCGGCGCTGACGAAGATGCGCCCCTGGTGGCCCAGCGACTCCCAACTGGCCAGTGATTCGGGCCCGCCGGAGCGCAGGGTCGAGGTGGGCTCGGCGATATAGGGATCGGTTTCGTCGTTGACCGCCGCGAACGTGCTGTTGATCGTGCTCATGGCGAAGCGCACCACGATGCCGTTGAGCAGTGCCACCGTCAGCGCGAACAGCAGTACAACCGTCACCACGGCCGAAACCCGCGGGGGAGCAAAGCGATTCAGCTGACGAACGAGAAAACGCGCCAGTCTGCCCACCAGTTGGCCGATTTCGACCAATACGAAAAGGGTGATCAGCGACAGTGCTGCGGCCAGCGGATAGTCCCAGAATCCCAGCCGCGGTACATCCATCAGGTCGCGAACATCGTCCTGCCAGCGGTGAAACCAGACGACCATCAGGAGCAACCCCACCGCGCCAACCGCGACCAGCACCAGCCACGCCCAGCGCGGCGCGGGAGGGCTGGAGTCTTTTGAGCGCATGTAGCGCACCAACCACACCGCGAAAACGCCTATGCCGTAGCCGATCGCGCCTGCACCACCGCTCACGAGCCCCTGAAACAGCGGTCCTCGCGGAAGCAGCGAGGGTGTCAACGAGAAAAACAGCATGACCAGGCCGACCGCCGAACCGGTAAACGTGTAGTGCCGAACCCACCACGCATGCCTGGCGGTCGGCAGCGCGTGCTCCGTTACGGCGTCCTGGCGGTCCTGGGTGCCTACGGGCGTCTCTGGGCTATCGGTCACGCTCGAACTCTAACGGTGGGTGAAGTTCGCGGCCCGTTTCTCGGTGAAGGCATTCATCCCTTCGGTCTGGTCGTCGGTGGCGAAGGCGGAGTGGAACAGTCGCCGCTCGTAGAGCAGGCCTTCAGCGAGGGTGGACTCGAAAGCCCGGTTGACCGCCTCCTTGGCCATCCGCGACGCCGACAACGACATGCCCGCTATGGTCTCCGCAGTTGCCTCCGCTTCTTCGAGCAACGAGTCGGCCGCCACGACACGAGACACCAGGCCGGCGCGCTCGGCCTCCTCGGCGCCCATGTTGCGCCCGGTCAGGATCAGGTCCATGGCCTTGGCCTTGCCGATTGCGCGCGTCAGGCGCTGCGAACCACCCATGCCGGGCAGCACCCCCAACTTGATCTCGGGCTGACCGAACTTCGCCGTGTCCGACGCAATCAGGATGTCGCACATCATCGCGAGTTCGCAGCCGCCGCCCAGCGCGTACCCCGCCACGGCTGCGATGGTCGGTGTGCGTGTTGCGGCGAACTGGTTCCACGTAGCGAAGAAGTCGGCGGCGAACACGTCGGCGAACGAGAGGTTCGCCATCTCCTTGATGTCCGCCCCGGCCGCGAACGCCTTCTCGTTGCCCGTGACTATGATCGCGCCAATACCGGGATCGTGGTCGAGTATGGCTGCGGCGGTAGTGACTTCCTTCATGACCTGGCTGTTGAGTGCGTTGAGCGCTTTGGGCCGGTTCAACGTGATGGTGGCGACCCGGCCCTTGCGAGTGACCAGAATCGTCTGGTAATCGGTTGCTGTCACGGCTACTCCTCTTTGGTCCTCTGCGGTCCTCTTTGGTCTTGCGCGGCCCTGCGCCCGGTCTGAACAAGCTTCTAACGTCCACTTCTCACGTCAGGTAGGGATCGTCAGGTCGGGATCGGCACAAACGAAGTACCCGTCGACATCCTCGGCGGTGACTGCCGACAGTGACGCCGGCGACCATTGCGGGTTGCGGTCCTTGTCGATGAGCTGAGCGCGGATACCCTCGACCAAGTCGTGCGAATGCAGCGCGCCGCACGATGTTCGGAATTCCTGGCGCAGTACATCTTCCAGGGTGGGTAGGGACGCGGCACGGCGTACCGCCTCCAATGTCACCGATACGGAAACAGGTGAGCGCGAGGCGATGAGGTCCGCCGCCTTGCCGGCGGCGGTGCCGCCAGTTCGGCCGGGGCCGGCATCGTGGACGCGCAGCGCCGCGACGATGTCGGACGCGGTTTGGCCCGCATAGCAATCGTCGATCCACTCCCGTTCGGCAAGCAGCGGACTCGGCGGGGGCTCCTCGGCATAGGCAGCGACGGCGGCACCTATGTCGTCCGCCAGGATCGCGTCGGTGAATGCGCCCAGGCGCTCCTGGGGTACGTAGTGATCGGCGAACCCCATTGCGATGGCGTCCGCGCCGGTGAATGGAGCGCCCGTCAAGGCGACGTGGATGCCGAGCAGGCCGGGGGTTCGCGACAGAATGTAGGTTCCGCCGACGTCGGGAACGAATCCGATACCGACCTCGGGCATCGCCATCTTGGTCGTCTCGGTGACCACCCGGACGCTGCCGTGGGCGCTGATCCCGACACCACCACCCATCGTGATGCCGTCCATCACCGCGACATACGGCTTCGGGTAGCGCCCGATGTAGGCATTGAGTAGGTACTCCTCGGCCCAGAACTGCCGAGCGTCGGCTCCGCCGGCCTTTGCGCTGTGATAGATGGCGACGACATCGCCGCCTGCGCACAGGCCGCGGTCGCCTGCACCCGAGATGAGGACCGCGCGCACCGTGTCGTCGTGCTCCCAATCGCGCAGCGCCGCCGAAATCCGGCGGACCATCGGATGAGTCAGCGAGTTGATCGCGTGGGGCCGGTTGAGGGTGAGCAACCCGACGCCGGCATCGGCAGGCCCGTCCACGGAAACTAGGACATCCTCGTTTTCGTCCACGGAATGCAATCTAGTTCGTAGCCCGGCGGCGGGGCGGCGCGGGTATGGTTTCCGTGGACTTGGCGAACTGGCCGTCGGTGGGTGGGAACTCGGCGGGGGCCTCAGGCGTTGAGTATTTGTTCGTCACAGGTTGACACCCATAGGACAGGAAGGAACCGACGGTGCGCGAGAGCAGCAACCCGGTATTTCGAAGCTTGCCCAAGGGGCAAGGCGGATACGCGCAATTCGGTACCGGAGCCGCCGGCTACGGTGCACAGGCGGTACACGCCGATCCGTACGTCACGCAGTACCCCGACCAGCAACAGGCGGGCGTCTCTCGCCCGCTGACCATTGATGACGTCGTCACCAAAACCGGCATGACGCTGGCGGTGCTTTCAGCGGTCGCAATCGTGTCGTACTTCGTCGCGGCCTCCAACGTCGCCCTGGCCATGCCGATGCTGCTGATCGGTGCGTTGGGCGGCCTTGCCATGGTCTTGGTCGCGACGTTCGGCCGCAAGCAGGACAACCCGGCGATCGTGCTCAGCTACGCGGCCCTCCAGGGCATGGCCGTCGGCGCGATTTCGTTCGTCTTCGCCAACCTGTACGTGTCTGGTATTTCGGCGGGCGCGCTGATCGGTCAGGCAGTGCTCGGCACCATCGGCGTATTCGCCGGAATGCTCGTGGTCTACAAGACCGGCGCGATCCGGGTGACGCCGAAGTTCACCAGGATGATCGTCGCCGGCATGATCGGCGCCCTAGTGCTCATGCTGGGCAACTTCGTGCTCGCGATGTTCGGTGTGGGTGGTGGCGAAGGTCTGGGCCTGCGCAGTGGCGGCCCGCTGGCGATCATCTTCTCGTTGTTCGTGATCGGCCTGGCGGCGTTCAGCTTCCTCATCGATTTCGATGCCGCCGACCAGATGATCCGGGCAGGGGCGCCGGAGAAGGCCGCCTGGGGCATCGCCCTCGGCCTGACCGTCACCCTGGTCTGGCTGTACGTCGAGATTCTGCGTCTGCTGAGTTACTTCAACAGCGAATAGAGCAGACACGAAGCAGGGGCGTCCACACCGTGGGCGCCCTTCTTCGCGTTTTGGCTGCCATCGTGGCTGGAGCATCGTGGCTGGAGTGTGCGCCCAGATCGCCGAATCGGGGAAATCGCGATCTGGGTGCACACCACAGGATTCATCCCCAGGCCGCGACCTGCCCATGGTTCTCGGGTCACACCTCTGCGAAGTTCAAGCTGTGAACGTCCTGAACGAGGTTTTCATCGGCAGTGAGGCCCGGGCCCGCGGTCTGGTCAGAAAACATCAACTGCGGTCGCACTACCGTCCAATTTTCCCGGGCGTCTACCTGCCCAAAGCGATGGAGCCGACGCTGGCCCAGCGTACGAGAGCCGCGTGGTTGTGGTCTGGGCGCAGAGGCGTGATCGCGGGTGCCGCCGCGGCTGGCGTCCACGGCGCCAAGTGGATTGACGATGACGAGCCCATCGAACTGGTGTGGTCGAATGCCCGTCCGCCCAGCGGTATCCGCACCCGCAGGGATCGATTGGGCGATGGGGAATTCCGGCGCGTGCGGAACCTTCCGGTGACTACGCCCGTGCGGACGGCCTTCGACGTCGGCCGGCTGACGCCGGGCGAGCTGGGAATCGCTCGGCTCGATGCCCTCGGCCACGCCACCGGTTTCGATCTCGATGAGGTTCTCGCCGTCGCGCGCCGGCACGCCGGTTCACCGGGCATCCCGCGACTGCGTGCGGCGCTGCAACTGCACGACCGGGGGGCGGAATCGCCACGCGAGACCTGGCTGCGGTTGCTGCTCATCCGGGGCGGCTATCCGATGCCGCGCACCCAGATCCCGGTCCTAGACGATTACGGACGTGCGCGCTACTACCTCGACATGGGTTGGGAGGAGGTGATGGTTGCAGTCGAATACGACGGGGAACACCATCGGGAACGGGCTGTGTTCGGTAACGACATCATCCGGGCCGAGTTCATCGCAGAGCGCGGCTGGCAAAGGGTACGCGTCGTCGCCGGGCAGCGCCCCGCAGAGGTGCTCGATCGGGTGGCGAGGGCGTGGGCCGCTGGTGTGCGCCCAGATCGTCGAATCGGGTGAAATTGCGATCTGTATGCACACTGGGCGGAACACCTAGGCGAGCCGCTCCACCACCATCGCCATACCCTGTCCGCCACCTACGCACATGGTTTCGACCCCGAACGTCTTGTCGTGGGTAGCCAGGTTGTTCAGCAGCGTGGCGGTGATACGCGCGCCTGTCATACCGAACGGGTGACCCAGCGCGATCGCCCCGCCCGAGATATTGAGCTTGTCCTCGTCGATGCCGAGCGCGCGGGCCGAGCCGAGCACCTGCACGGCGAAGGCTTCGTTGATCTCGAACAGGTCGATATCGGA
>JAHZJB010000103.1 GCA_022601135.1 Actinomycetes bacterium
CAGCCGCTCGGACCCCGCCGCAGCTGTGCCGAGAATCCTTCGACCGGGTAAGCTCCCACCGGCTACGCCCCCGTAGCTCAGGGGATAGAGCACGGCTCTCCTAAAGCCGGTGTCGCATGTTCGAATCATGCCGGGGGCACAGGGTGTTTCCACAGGTCAACAGTCTTTCCGGGTAATTGCTCTAGTCCTCTTGCCTCCCTCCTGGTCGGCTCTCGGTCGGTGAAATATTTGTATCAACTGGCACCGACAGATTCTCAAGGGTCTTGCGCGCTGCCGTGTCGAGCAGTGCTGCCACGTCATCTAGTTCGGTTGGAAAGAGCCCGGCGTAGTGATTGAGCGTGGTTGCGGCAGACTCATGACCGAGCAAGCGCGAGACGGCGACGACTGATGCACCCGCCCTGATCGCCAAGGAAGCCGCCGTGTCGCGCAGATTATGCGGGGTTATATTGAGCCCCAGAGCCGCTACCGCGTCATCAAAGACGTCGCGGCGGAAGTTTCGGTTCCGCAGTGGGGTACCGCTCCCAGACGGGAACACCAAGCCATCTGACGACTTCCCACTCGAAAAGGCTGCCAGCTCGTCGATGACTACAGCCGGAACAGGAACCGTCCTAGCCTGATGATCTTTGACGGGTGACAACTCGCCACGCGGCGCTTCCTCGGAGTAGGCGCGCGCAACTCGGATCGAATGATCGCGTAGATTGACGTCAGACCACCGTAATGCTGCCAATTCACCCCATCTGAGCCCTGTGTAGCCCGCGGTTAGGACCAACAATCGGTCCCTCGTCATCTTCATTCCAGTCGCGAGTTGCCACACTTGATCGTGATCGAGCGGACGCGGGTCGTTGCCCTGTACACGTGGGAGTCGGATACCGGTTGCCGGATTCCTATGGATGGCACCGTCACGAATGGCGTAGTCGAATACCCGACGCAATACACCAAGTGAGTGCCTAGCAGTTGCCGGAGACTGCTTCTTCGATAGCTCGGCCGCCCAAATCTGCACTTCCGACGGGCGAACCGAGATCAGCGGTCGGCGACCGAACCTTCCGCTGATCTGTTTGACGATCGCGCCGCGGGTCTTGCGTTCCGTTGCTGGTTGTCGAGGCGGCTGAGCCGATAACCATGCATCGCACCAATCCCGCACAGTGCGATCGCCGGCGCGTGGATCCGCCCACACACCAGTCCGCAGCGCATCCACCTGGCGCCGCTCCCACTCCTGCGCATCACGCTTCCGTGAAAACGTCCGGGATGAGACATAGCGCCCGCGGAAGTACACCCTTGCGCGATAAACCCGTGCGCCGCCGGCACCCACACGACCCTCAATCACTTGCGATCCTCAATCACTTAGTCTGCGAAACCAATTCAACAGCTGGCGATACGTCCTGCGGCACAGACCCGGATTTCGCCATACTCCCGGCGCCGTACGCCAATACGAGATTTTCCAAGAACTCGAACATGTAGCACTCGAGCACGGAGAGTCGCACCTTTGGAGTGGGCGAGGCACACGCGCGCGCCGAGACACTTCCCCGCAACGACATCGATTGCATCGCAAATTGACTCGTGCGCAGCCGTTGACACAACCTCATACCATCGCCTCTCTGATCCCTGTCGGGTCGAGTTCGAGGGATTTCCAACTACACGCGACACGGCCAACCGTCGCACGCAAGACGCCGGGCCGGAACACTATTCGCATACCTCACACTTGCGAAACCTCTCGAATAGATCGCACGCCAACACGGCTATTGCCCCAAATGTCGCGACTCACGGCGCGAATCCAACCACTCGTCCACCTCGCGGGAGTCCCAGCGAAGGGAATTGCCGACCCGAATCGCGGGGGGCCCTTCACCCCGGAGGCGCCAAGACCGAATGCAGCCAACACTGATCTTGATGCGAAGGGACAATCCCACTATATCGAGCAACTCCGAACGATCCTGCGAGCCAGCAGCAACCGCTGCGTTCCGCGAATTCATAGGACACTCCTCCCCCTCGCCGATCCGGAATGACGCAGGCAGTCCCCCGCGAGCCAACTGATCGAATGCCAATAACTCATGAGCCATCGGCCATCGCTAGGCTGAACAAGACCGCTGGATGTTCACGTGAGTGGGCGTACTTACTCCCGTAGTCGGCCACCACTTCCTCTGGAACATAGGGTGAACGGAACCGGAAGAAAGAGTTGCATGCAGCCGCCACTCCCACACCGACTGGAGCGCCCAATGGAGACGCGCCGGAATCGGCAGACCACTCGTCGCCTAGAACCGCGGCCGCGGCGTAGCTCGACTGCACACCGAAGCAAATTCTTAGCGTTGAGTTATCTCGAATGTCTGTGGGCAGTGAATCAGCCGTTGGCTTCTGCGTCGCGAGAATCGTTACAACGCCGGCTGATCGACCTTTTCGGACGAGGTGGCTCACCAAGCCATGGATCTCGGCGCCCTTCATCTTCAGTTCCTTGGAGATCAACTGCCGAGGATCCAAGAACGTTTGACATTCGTCGATCACGACGAACACGAGCGGTAGTTCACGGGTCGGGCCGTGGTTCCAGAAGTTGCTAGTACCCAACAAATGATGAAGATTGCGCATCCGATCCCTCACCAGTTCACGAACCTCACGGAGAGCTACCAACACACTGTCAAGGTCCATATCGTCATTCAGGAACCGGTAGCTTCGGGACTCGATGGCTGACAAATCCATGCCACCCTTACCGTCAATGACGAGATACTGCACAGCGTCACACGCGGCGAAGCTCGCCAGGCTGCTCGTCAGCCAGGCCGTCTTTCCCGAACCCGGCAATCCACCTAGAACCACCCCGGACACATTGCTAATCGCCAATCGGCGCACCTGTCCTGTTTCGTCCAGCCCGAGCGGCAATGACCAGTCCGCAGATGCGGTGACTTCTCGAGCGGTCATTGGCCGCGATAGCGGATCGGCGACTCGGAGATCGAGCTGAAACACGCCTGGATTTGGCTCACCGACACGAACCACTTTCACCCCAAGCGCAGAGGCCAAACGGCCTGAGGCTCTTTGCCAATCAGCGAGTTCCTGACCCATCAAACCGTGCAGATACGCTCGTGCGCCGAAAGGGGTTGGCTCCAAACGGATTAGACTCGGCACCGCGCGTATCGCATTGCCGGCGCCCGACATCCCGCAGAGCCTGACAGCATTCAGAACATCAGAACGCTGCGCGGCGCATTCCAACCTTCCCACTGCCCGTTGCACTTCTGGGAGGTAGGGGCTGGGCTGCACGGGAACCTCAGGAATCTGACTTTTTTGGCGCAGAAGGAAGAATCCTGCGATCACCGCCAGCACGTAGACGACTGAGAGACCAGGCACCGGGGCTGTGAGCAACCACCCGATGAACAGCGCAAAACCAAGAAACACCTTTGACATATCTATTCCCCAGTTCCGGATCGACGAGCCGGGCTAGCCGTCCGAATGACGTCAGTAGCATTACCTACAGGAATCAGTCGCTCGACAAATACCGTCGTTGCCAACACTCCACGAGGAGCGCCATCTCCGAATCCCGCACGTCCTTCGGCGCGAATCTGCACCTCTACAAGTCCCTCTGCTTTGAAGATGCTGCCGGCCTTGATCTCTGCCAGCGGCGTGGCGGTCTCCACGGTTGCGCCGTCGAGGCCGTTGCCGTTGACCGACACGGCAACGCCGGTCAGGCGATGCACATCCGCACCACTCCGTTGAATGTTGCTGTCCGTCTTTACGCCGTTCTCGTATTGAACGCGGGTTCGAGCCGTCCCACCAGTGCTGATGAGTAGCACCGAATCGGGATCGACCGCCAACATGACACGCGATAGCTCTGGCATCTTCCATTCCTCCTGTATCGACAGATTTCCGTTGCGGCTGAATACCGCGATTCCAATCGTCGTCGCGCGAGAGTCACATGCGCTACAACGCTAAGAAACTGTCAAAACCCCAGGTGAGAGCGGAATAACTACCACTACGCCCCTAGCCGCAGCTAATCTGGGACGAATGGTGAGGAAACCAGCGTCGGAGCGGTTGGGCATCTCAGACCGCGCGATGGCGGCCGCACGCGCTGCCCTAGAGGCGGGAGCCCCCCTCAACCAGGTGATAAAGCAACTGAGACTCGGCCGTGTCGAAGCAGAGAGTGCCCGCGTGTTCTTCAAGAACACGCGTTCGCCGCGTGAGCGCGAGGAGCTGTATTACAACGTGGAGCTGGACAGGCTTGCGCAGGTAAGGATTTTTGAGATTTATCGAGCCACAGCCGACCGCATCAATCAAGCGATAGAAGCTCAGCGAGATCTGATCAACCGCTTCGGGCACCTGGACGTCAAGTGCGACTCACTGGCCGATCAACTGACCACGTTGGATAGACAACTGATGCAACTTAAGCGAATTGGGATAAGCCCGCGCGCGCGACCCCGGCTGCTACATTTGCGCCAAAAATTGATTGCTGAGCTAACGCTCGGATACGGGGAAATGGCTGCGGTCCTCGATCAGATGCACTCGGTCGCACGGCGCATGACCGATCACGTTGATTTGGGGATGATGCAATCTGGGTACACAGTCGAGGATGTTGTAAGTTTCGGAGGATTGACCAGAAGCCTCCGGACCCTATACCGCCGGCATGGCCAGAAACCCCAAGCCGAAGGCTCGCGAATTGGCTACCAAGCGGATCCGAACATCGCGGATTTCTTGCCGCTCCTATCGCAGTTCGAAACATTAGAGAAAGATGCGCGCACAAGTCTTAGAGCCCGCGAGGCCACCTTGAACAGTAGGCACAGTTTCGACGACAGCACACCTCCCGTACAACCGCGGGCCCCTCGCGGGCAATAAGATCAGATTTCGATCGCCCAGATGACATTCGGGCGGATCGGTGACATCGCACCCACGGCGACACCGATACCGGTCAACCGCTTCTTCTTGCGGCGCTGAGGCACCCGCAGGCCCTCTCCCGCCACAGCCAGCGGATGCGTTTGTTGTTGACCTGCCAGCTGGCACGGCGGGCCATCTTGGCTGCCCGTCGCCACCCCAGTGCGGCCGATCAGTGGAGAACTTACGCAGCCAGGCCCGCAACTCGGCCCCCCAGTGCTGGTCGGCGGCGGTGTCACGCGCATCGTGGAATGGAACGGTGCAGACCCACGACCGTGCAGGCTCGTCGCTCGGACACCCCGAACCGGTCGCGCAGCACCTGCACGGCGCCGCGCTTGCGGTTCGGTGTCAGAAGTTTCCAGTGATGATGGTTTCTGGATGCCGTCCCGAGGTTGTGACCCCGAAATTTCCTGGCCGATCGCGTGCCTTTCATAGGACCTGTCGAGTCTCGGTCCGGCGTCCATCACACATAAGAACTCGGGCGTCCGCACGAAGGGTGTGACCTGATAGGAGCGTGCTCGCTCGCGGCCCATCACTGGCCTGTCCACCCTCTCCGAACGGCGCTCGGCCAACGAGAGGAACCAGGCCTGTCTGCTTTGCCTTGCCACCGTGTTCGCAAGTGACGATCAGGGCGCCATCGCGGTCGTCGTGTTCAACGGCGTGGTTGACACAATTGACCCCAGAACCGGACACCCCGATCGTCCCTGTCTCATTACCGTCAGAGTCACCCGCGACACGTTCGCCGGGATCAACCTGGCACACGTCGATCCACAGGCCTGCCTGAAACACCTATCCGCGGGGGTCTCGAAAAGCCCCACGGAATTAGCGCCTGTGCGGCCTATTCTCGAATTCTCAATGGTGGATCCACGATTCGTCGAAGCGACAGACGCGATCAGCGGGCTAGACACCAGGTCGAACCTCCTCGAACTCAGCCCAACTCAGTTCGAAGTTCTCATTCAGAACCTGTTCACCAAGATGGGCCTCGAGGCCAAACAGACCCGGGCGTCACGGGACGGCGGCGTCGACTGCATCGCATATGACACGCGGCCAATCGTCGGCGGCAAGATCGTCATCCAAGCCAAGCGGTACAAAAACACTGTCGGCGTCTCCGCAGTGCGTGACCTCTATGGAACACTGCAAAACGAGGGCGCTTCCAAAGGAATCCTTGTCACGACGAGCAGCTACGGCGCAGCATCGTTCGAATTCGCGCAGAACAAACCCATCGAACTCATCGAGGGTGCCAATTTGTTGTACCTGCTAGAAACGCATGCCGGTATCAAGGCCCGCATCGAGCCCCCAGACGACTGGCGCGACCCTGTACCGGATTCAGACGAGTACCCGTGACAAATTCTGGTCCGTCTCGAAAACGAAAGTTGTTGGGACACCGACAGCACCGAGCCGTGAATTGCACGTTTGGCGTTCCGAAAACTCACTTGACCCTGCGGGC
>JAHZJB010000104.1 GCA_022601135.1 Actinomycetes bacterium
CGCAACCCCTACCCCGGACGCCTCGGGGTGGTCACCGAAGGCGCCCTGGCCGATCTGATCCTCGTCGACGGCGACCCCGTCGCCGACATTTCCCTGATCACCCGACCCGACGAGGCGTTCACCGCCATCATCAAAGCCGGTCAGCTCGTCACGGGACACGAAACACCAGTATCGGCGGAGGCCCGATAGTCTCCGTGGATGCCTGTGACCCACAGTGAACGTAGTTTCGACGGCGTAAACGGCGTCCGGATCGTCTATGACGTGTGGACCCCGGACACTCAACCGCGCGGGGCGGTGATCCTCGCGCACGGGTATGGCGAGCACGCGCGTCGCTACGACCACGTCGCGGCGCGGTTCGGGGCAGCGGGGTTGATCACCTACGCCTTGGATCACCGCGGCCACGGCCGGTCGGGCGGCAAGCGAGTGTATTTGCGCGAGATTTCCGAATACACCGGTGACTTCCACACGCTGGTCGGCATCGTCGCCGCTGATCAGCCCAATCTGCCCCGGATCGTGTTGGGCCACAGCATGGGCGGTGCCATCGTCTTCGCCTACGGTGTCGATCACCCCGACGACTACACCGCGATGGTGCTGTCCGGTCCCGCCGTGGCCGCCCAAGGGTCCGTGTCACCGATCGTGGTGCTGCTGGCCAAGGTGATGGGCCGACTCGTTCCCGGATTGCCGATGGAGGACATACCCGCCGACGCGGTGTCGCGGGACCCAGCCGTGGTTGCTGCCTACGAGTCCGACCCGCTGGTGCACCACGGCAAGCTTCCGGCCGGGGTCGGGCGGGCCCTGATCGAGGTAGGCGAGACGATGCCGCAGCGGGCCGGCGCCATTACGGCGCCGCTGCTGGTGGTCCATGGCGAGGAGGACAGTCTGATCCCCGTGCGGGGAAGCCGGACCCTGGTCGAGTGCGTGGGATCACCCGATGTGCACCTCAAGGTGTATCCGGCGCTCTACCACGAGGTTTTCAACGAGCCTGAGCAGGCGGTGGTGCTCGACGACGTCACGGCCTGGATCGAAGCAAAGCTGTGAAAAACGTTGTTGTGCTGCTCTGTTCACTGTCGATCCTGCTTGTGGGTTGCTCGTCGAACGCGTCCGACGACAACCCCGTTTGGATCGATGAGGAGGTGACGTTCCAGGCCGACGGTCTCACCCTGCACGGCACGTATCGGCACCGCTCAGAGAACCACCCCTATCCCGCGGCGTTGCTGATCTCGGAAAGCGGCAACACCGACCGTAACGGGGACAACCAGGTGGCCGGTCCAATCGGCAATATGCGTCAACTTGCCGAGTTGCTGTCGGACCGCGGGGTGGCCAGCCTGCGCTACGACAAGGTGGGAACAGGTCGCACCGGGCTCGGTCCTTTTCAACGGAATCCTCAGGACGTTGTGAGCGCTGTCTACACCGCCGGCGCCGACGCGGCGTTTCGCTTCCTGGCCGGGCGTCCCGCCAGCGATCCGGAGCGGCTATCGGTCTACGCGCTGGGCGAGGGGACCGTCCATGCCATGGCACTGGCCGGCCAGAAGGATCCCGACGCGCCGAAGGTGCACGCGCTGGGTTTGTTCCAGCCGTTGCCGGCCCGCTACCTCGACATCATCACCAACCGGGTGACATCGGACGGGTCGCCGGAGACGGTGGCGGCATGGCAGGCCGCGGTCGAGGAAATTCGCACCGAAGGGACTGTCCCTCCCACGCTGCCCGACGGTCTGGGATCGATCGTGAACCCAGGCAATGTCAAGGCCGTGGCCGAGGCCGACGACATCAACCCGCTGGTACTCGCGGCGGCCGTGCCCGCGGCAACGCCGGTGTTGCTCACCTGCTCGGATTCCGATACCCAGGCCCTCTGTGACACCATGCAGCCGTTGATCGATGCGCTGCAGCACACCGCGCTCACGGTCGTTGAGTTCGAGGGTGTCAGCCACGTGTTACGCGACGACCCCACTGACAACATCGCCGACTACGCCAAGCAGGATCCGCTCTCGCCCCAGCTGGTCGCCGCACTGGACGACTTTGTCGGCAACTGATGGTGTGGCCGCCTGACCCTGTGGATGAAAACCGCTGTGAGGATCGGGGACAATGTTGTCGATGAAAAGTCCTGGCGTCGGGTTAGCCTCGCGAACATGAGTTCAGACGACAAGATGTTGGCCCGGATCGCAGCTCTGCTACGCCAGGCCGAGGGCACCGACAACCAGCACGAAGCGGATGCCTTCATGACCGCCGCACAGCGGTTGGCTACCGCTGCGTCGATCGACCTGGCCGTGGCCCGATCGCATGCGGATGGACGCGGGAAATCGCAAACGCCGGTGCAACGCACCGTCACTATCGGCGATCCGGGTGCTCGGGGCCTGCGCACCTATGTGCAGCTCTTCGTGGTCATCGCCGGGGCAAACGATGTCAAGTGCGACGTCGCGTCCAACTCGACATTCGTCTACGCCTATGGCTTCGCCGAGGACATCGACGCCAGCCATGCGATGTACACCAGCCTCGTCATGCAGATGGTCCGCGCGTCGAAGGAGTACATTGCCTCCGGAGCGCACCGGCCAACCCCGACGATCACCGCACGCATCAACTTCCAGCTGGCGTTCGGCGCGAGGATCGGTAAGAGGCTGGCGGAGGCACGTGAGCAGGCGCAGCGGGAAGCGACTCATGGCTCGAGCAGCATCCCGGGAACGGTGATTGCGTTGCGCAACAAGGATATCGAATTGAAAGACTACTACCGTCAAGCCTCAAGAGCCCGGGGAACGTGGCGGGCGACAAGCGCGACCGCGGGTTACTCGTCGGCTGCGCGGCGGGCTGGTGACCGCGCCGGCCGTCGGGCCAGGCTGGGCGGGGATTCCGAGCTGGCCGGCGCGCGCTCGGCTCTGGAGAGGTGACCGCCGACGCGGTGCGTAAAAGTCTCTGCCGCAGAGGAATTCAGTTGCCATCAGCGCTCAGGGTGGCTGGCAGGCACTCGCCACCGCTAACGACGGCCACCGTAGGCTCGGCGACCACCGGTTTGCCAAGGGATCTGTATCCCACCGGCGCGAGGCGCCACCAGCCCGGGTACCGGATTGATCGACCCGCTGATGTTGGACCGACAGGTTGCCGTGCCGTCCGTTTCGTCGTAGCCCGTTCGAGAGTCGGCGGGGGAAGCCGCCGCGACCGCCGCTACGGCCAAACCCGCCATGAGTAGTGCCGAGTTGCCTAGATGTCTCATTTTCCATCCACCTTTCGGGCCATCGCCGACACACCACCCGAATCATGTGCCCGCTGTTGAGGAATTGGGTTCTGCGGCCGTTCATCTCGGCGCCTTCGGGCATTGGGTGGGGGATCGGCTGTTCCCAGTACCTAGGGTCCGCCCTCCAGGCGCAGTGTGCCGCTCAAGTGTCACGACGCTGACAGAGTGCGAACGGCTGATGCGATATTCGGCGAGTCGGCCGCTCGGTCCGCGCCGCCGGAAAGAAGTGTCAGCGAGCTGACTATCGTGTCGCGCCGGACGACGAGCGAACGTGCATAATGACGACGACCAGGATCTGGTCACCCGGATCAATCACACCGTCGGCGCGCACGCGTCGCTCGGCGCATAGTGTCCACCGATCTTGAGAGGAAACCGTCTTGACCCGCAGCATGATCGTCGTGCTCGCCGTTACCGCCGCGGTAGCTACCGCCTGTGGTTCCAGCAGCGAATCCGACTCGACGGCGACGACCACCCCGCCGGCCGCCACCACGACGTCGGCTGCGGCCGCGAGTCCAGCCCCGGCCGAAGAGCCGCCGCCAGTTCCGGCGCAGTTGCAGTTCAACGCCACCACGATCGACGGCGAGCCGTTCTCCGGGGAGAGTTTGGCCGGCAAGCCGGCGGTGCTGTGGTTCTGGGCGCCGTGGTGTCCGACGTGCCAGCGGGAAGCCCCCATGGTGGGTCAGGTTTCCGCCGCCAATCCCGACGTCACATTCGTCGGCGTCGCCGGGTTGGCCGACATTCCGGCGATGAAGGAGTTCGTCGACAAGTACCCGGTCGACACGTTCACTGAAATCGCTGACTCAGACGGCGAGGTCTGGACGAAATTCGGCGTCACCAAACAACCCGCGTACGCTTTCGTCAGCGCCGACGGAACCGTCGATGTGGTGCGGGGCGAGATGTCGGAGCCGGACTTGACGGAGCGGGTCAAGGCCTTGTCCGCTCGATGATCGACACCGCGGCGCTGGGCTTCGCATTGGGGGCGGGTCTGGTCGCCGCGCTCAATCCGTGTGGATTCGCCTTCCTGCCCGGCTATCTCGGCTTGGTGATCGTCGGTGAGGGGCAACCCGCCACCCGGGCTGCGGCACTGGCCCGGGCCGGCGCGGCCACCCTGGCGATGGCCGGCGGGTTCGTGACCGTCTTCGGGATATTCGGCCTGGTGGTCTCACCGCTGATCGCCTCCGCGCAGCGGTACCTTCCGTTCGCCACGGTGGTCATCGGAATATTGCTGGTGGGTCTTGGGCTGTGGTTGCTCTCCGGCCGGGACATCACCGTGATCATGCCGAAGATCTCCGGCGGCAACCCGACGGCGCGGTTGCGATCGATGTACGGCTACGGCGTGGCCTACGCGGTGGCCTCACTGTCGTGCACGATCGCGCCCTTCCTGGCGGTGATCGGCACCACCTTCCGGCAGGGTGACGTGGTCACCGGCATGTTGGCCTTCCTCGCCTACGCCGTGGGAATGGCCCTCACGGTGGGCGTCGCCGCCTTTGCCGTGGCTCTGCTGGGGTCTTCGGCCGCTGGCGGAATCCGTCGCATCCTGCCGCATATCAACCGGATCGCCGGTGTCGTCGTGCTGCTCACGGGCCTCTACGTGACGTACTACGGCCATTACGAAATCCGGCTGTTCTTCGCCAACGGTGACGCGAGCGATCCCATCATCGAAGGCGCGGGGGCGGTACAGAACTGGCTGGCCGGCCGCGTCGACATGCTGGGTGCGTGGCCGCTGCTCGTTGTCCTGGTGGCCCTTGCCGGCGTCGCCTTGCTGTGGGGTGTCCGCGCTCGGCGGCGAGTGCATCAGGAGGCTGACGGCGGCGTGCCGTCTTTGGATCGTTCCTCCTGACGATTGGATCGCCCGAACCGCGGATATCCCAGCCGCCGGGGATCCGCTCTACCCGCGACGAACGCCGGAAGCGTGATACCCGGCGCGAAGGAGGAGCGCCGCCTCTTCCCCCAACACGACGCTGACCAGAAACAGCATCGCGGCCCGGAACTCCGCTCCATGCCACCGTGTTCCGGTGTGCAGTGCAGGAAGGCCCTCGCTCACCGACAGGTGGTGAGCCAGTTCATGCAGCACGGTGCTCTCCCGACCGAACACCCGGTTATCCACGGGAAGTGCCAATGTCGCGGTCGCAGGCTCGTAGTGAGCCTTGGTTTGGCCGCGGCGCTCCCTGACGCAGACCGAACCGGCGTTCGGGTACTTCTCGCGGATGGACTCCAGTGCCAGCACCTCGTCGACATACCTCTGTACTGACGGTATGTCAGCGAATCGCTTCTGCATGGGAACGTTCAGAAGTGAACCGTGGAAGTCGACCGGCCCGCCCCGGTCGAGGACCGCGGACCACTGGTCTTCAGCCCCATAAACTGCGGATGCGCTCACTTCCCTCCCCCTCCCTCGATTGTAGAGACCGGAGACGATGGCTCGGCCGCCGCTGCCCGGGGTCCCGGCTACTCGGATGCCGGTAACGTCGGTGCGGTGACCGCACCCGATTGGGTCGCGCTGGACGAACTCTTCAACGACGTTCTGCGCACCGAGGACGACGCGCTGCGGGCAGCCCGAGAGTCCGGTGTGGCGGCCGGCATGCCGCCCATCGAGGTATCCGCGCAGCACGCCAGACTGTTGTCGCTGCTGGTGACCATGGCCGGTGCCCGCAGGGTGCTCGAGATCGGAACGCTGGCCGGTTACAGCACTATCGCGCTGGCTCGCGCGGTCGGACCGGCCGGTGCCGTCGTGTCGCTCGAGTGCGACCCCGGTCATGCTGAGGTGGCCCGGCACAACCTGGAACGCGCCGGCGTGGTCGACCGGGTGACGGTCATCGTCGGTGCCGCATTGGACACCTTGCCGACGTTGCAAGAGCGCGGCGAAGTGTTCGACCTGGTATTCATCGACGCCGACAAGGAAAACAACAGCGCCTACGTGCAGTGGGCCATAGCCCTGGGCAGGCCGGGCACGATCGTCGTGGTCGACAACATCGCCCGTAACGGTCGGGTGCTGGACCCGGAGCCCGGCGATCAACAGGCGCAGGCGGTGCACGACATGCTCGTGATGATGGGCGCGCATCCCAGACTGGACACGGCGGCCATCCAGACCGTCGGAACCAAGGGCTGGGACGGCTTCGCGGTGGCAATCGTCAAGGAGCGTTAGCACGACCCCACACGGGCCCCGTCCGGCCGGCGTGGAGTAGGGAGTAGACGGTGACAGCAGGCACCGCCCGCGACGATCGCGTGCACTTCACACCTCACGGGTGGAAGTTCCACTGGCCGCAATCCTGAGCGAGCACGTCGTTGACATCGACTTCAACCCCGCCGACCAACGGCCCGGGATTCGCCGCGGTGGCGACGATGCGCTGGTAGAGCACCGCAGCAGGGTATATCTGACCGTTGGACCAGGACCGGGTTTGCCAGGCCCACACGTGGCCGGGCGAACGGGACCTCCCGATGACACCATCGGCCGCAGCCCATTGGCACGCCTTGATCCCCCCGTAGATCCCCGTTCGCTGCACCCCTAATACCGAATTGATCCCGCGAAACCACTGCAACGCAAGGGTGTCCCACGTCTCGCGGTTGATGTCGTCGTCGACGCTGAAGAAGATCGGCGCACTCTGGCCGCCCCCGGCGGCGGAATGCAGGTTCCAAGCGGTGCGAGCGTCGGCGACGCCTCCGGCATACCCGCGGGTGAAATCAGACGGCGCCGTCCCACCAGGTTTGCCGTATTGATAGTTGCTGACAATCACCAAACCGGCGGCGGTCAGCGACTGCGCGTAGGGCAGCGTGATCGGCTTGGCACCAAAGGACGAGCCAGGTCGCGAGGTCGAGACGTAGTTGATCACGCCGGCGTGCCCGGCGGCTCGGATGTCTTGTGCAGGGATCTGGCGCATCGCGAAGTCGATAAGCGTGGGAGCGGCGGCTGACGCGGCGGGCGCGCGGGCGCCCGTTACCGCGCTGAGCCCGGCCAGCGCCGTCGCGGCGGTGGCGTAGCGAAGCGCGTCACGCCGGGAGACTGGCACCGAGTGATGTTAACAATGTGGCGACTGTGGTCAAAGTGGCGCCTGAAGGGAGCGTTAGTTCGATGCCCCACCGTTACCCTGCCGGTGTCACATCTGCGCCGGAACCCTTGATCGACGCTTTTGCGCGCTTCGCGGCCCGAACCGCCCGCTTGCCACGCACGAACCCAGTGGCCGAAACGGCCGCAGCTATCAGCGCAACCTCGCCTTTGACGAACGGATGGAACCCGACACCCGCGCCGCCGCGGCCCTTTACCGGGATGTCGGCGACGTCGGTCACCTTCCAGGCCTTTTCGGAGATCGACAGGATGGCCTCGCCGCTATCACCGGTGAGTGGCAAAGCGGCGATGACCTCGTCGCCATCGGCAGCCAGCTTCACCCCGGCGACGCCGTTGCCGGCCGCACCCTGCGGATTCACCGCGGCCGGGTCGATCCGCAGCACCTTCCCCCTCCGAGTCACCAACGCCACATGGGAACCGCGCGCCAGCACGCCGGACCTCAGCAGCCCGGTGATGTCTGGCGCCACCGGGATGTCGCGGATCTTGTAGGGCAGACCGTTTCCGGTGGTGAACTTTATCCGGCCGTCGGCCCACACCGCCCAACCAAGACCCGAGGTCAGCAGATCGCCATGACTGTCGGAGAACACCCCGCGGTCATCAAGTCGCCAGGCGGAGTTGGATTTACGTTCGCGGGGTCCCTCCTCGTCGGCACCGGCCATCGTCGGCGCCGCATCGAAGTCCAGCACGGTGCGACGGTCGTATTCGGGGCCTTTGAACAGCTTCGCGGTCTCAACCAGCTCCCGGTCGATCACCTTCCGGCGCGCGTCCGGTTTGGACACCAGCTCGGTGAGTTCGAGAAACTCGGCGTCCAGCTTCTCCGCCTCGGCCTGCAGCTCGATGACGTCGAGCTTGGTCAGACGGCGCAACTGCAGCGCCAGAACGTAATCGGCTTGTTCGGTATCGATCGCGAACCGATCCTGGAGCCCCTGCCGGGCCTCGTCGACGGTGTCGGAGTTGCGAATGACCGCAACGGCAGCATCGATGTCGAGATGGATAGTCATCAGCCCGGCCACCAAATGGCGCCGTGCCCTGACCTTCTCCAGTCGATACTCGCTGCGGCGCAGGACCACCGAATCGCGAAGGTGCAGGAATGCGGCGATTAGTTCACGCACCGACCACCAACGCGGCACACGGTCCTCATCGAGCGCAACCAGGCTGGCGGCGAACGTGGACTCCAGCGGGGTCAGGGCGAGTAGCTGCTCGCGGATGGCCTCTGCGCTGTGGCCGCGTTTAGCGGTGACCACGATTCGCAGGCCGCTTCGACGGTCGGTCAGATCCGACAAGTCGGCGATACCCGATAGCTCTCCGGATTCGATGAGATTGCGGATCCTCTCCTGCACAGTGTTACTGGCGACACCCGGCGGGAGTTCGGTGATCACGACGTTCTTACCGTCGACGGAGACGGTGCCGCGCACGGTGAAGGTGCCGCGGCCGGTGGTGATGTACTCCCGCAAGCCGGCGCTCCCGACCACGGTGGCTCCGCAGCCCCAGTCCGGGCCCGGAATGAGTTTGAGCAACCTGTCGTCGGTCATCTTCGGGGTCTTCAACAATGCGCGGCAGGCGGCCATGACCTCACGCGGATTGTGTGCCGGTACCTTGGTGGCCCACCCTTCGGCGATGCCGACCGCGCCATTGCAGAGCAGCACCGGCCATTGGGCGGGCAGCACCGTCGGCTCGATCCATTCACCGTCGAACGTCGAGACCATCGGTACAGCGTGGTCGTTGAGTTCAGCAGTCAATGCCGCGCCGGGCGCCGACAACCGCATCTCGGTGTAGCGGTCGGCGGCCGGAATGTCACCTTGGATTCGTGGGAAAGCGCCCTGTCCATCGATCACTTTCACGCGCTGGAACTCGGCGGCCAGCAATGCCGCCGCGCCGTACATCGATGCGCCGCCATGCGGGTGCAGGTTGCCGGTGACCGCAGAGCACACTTTCGATGACTTCTGCGGCTTGTTTCCGGGTAGCAATTTCGAATCGTGCATCTGATAGAGCAGTCGCCGCTGGCCCGGCTTGAGCCCGTCGAACGCGGACGGGATCGCACGGTCGCTGACGCTGTAGAGCGCGAAGGTCAGCTGGTAGAGGTTCCAGTAGTCATCGGCGCTCTGGTCGAGCACCAGGTCGGGATTCTGTTCAGGCACTTCCAGGGTGGCGGTCACAGTAATCCTCCCTAAGCGAGGTCCAGTGCTGAGGTGTCGACGTGGGCGGCCACCTCGGCCATCCACCTTCGCCGGCCTTCGGGCGGTCCGCCGAACAGTGTGTGGTGCAACTTCGCTTCGCTGTCATCGAGGTGCACCCGAATGACCGTGCGGCGCTGCGGATCCAGCACGGTATTCCAGAAATCGTCGGCGTCCATCTCGCCGAGGCCTTTGTTCCGCTGAACCTCCACTGTGCGTTTGGAGCTGGCACGGAGTTCGGCCACGGCGGCATCTCGCTCGGACTCGTCCTGACAGTAGATCCGCTGCTGGCCGTCTTTGACCACAAACAGCGGAGGCAACGTCACGTAGACCATGCCCGCTTCGACGAGTGGCCGGTAGAAGTCCAGGAACATCGAGATGAGGCTGGAATTGATGTTCCCGCCGTCGGGGTCGGCGTCAGAGGCGAACAGGATCCGGTCATAGCGACATGATTCGGGGTCGCACGTGTCCCGGATCCCGCAGCCCAGAATGCGTTCGATCGAATCGAACTCGTCCTTGACCCTAGCCTTGCTCACGGTGAACCCGTAGACGTTGGGAGGCTTGCCTTTCAGCGGGAAGGCCGCCTGGAACGTAGCGTCTCGCGCAGCCTTGATCGTGCCCAGCGCTGAATCGCCCTCACACAGAAACAACTCGGCGCCCGATCCGCGTCCGGTCTCCCGGCTGGGAAGCAGCTTGGGCGGCAGCGACAGGTTCGTCCCCAGGCCCTTGCCTTTCGACGCCGCCCGGGATCTGGCCTTGGCTCCTTCAGCGCTACGGCGTGCTCGGGCCGACTCCAACGCCAACTTGGTCCATAGCGAAACCGCGTCCGCGTTGCCTGGGTTCGCCGCCCAGATGGTGACGCTGCGCGCCACGTCTGGAGCCATCGCGACATTCAGTGAACGCGAGGACACCGCGGTCTTGGCCTGCGAGTCCCACGCGACATCGGGTGCACGCGTATCCACGGCGAGCGCGGTCACCGCGGCGAAATCCTGTGCCTCGGGGCCTTCTTCGCCTTTGGCCAGGCCGAGGTCGCGGATGCGCGATGCCCGGTCGGCCAGGGCTTCGGACAACCCCTTGACCGCGGCGTTCAGATGAGATCCACCACCAGGGGTGCGCACGGTATTGCAGAATGCGGCGACCATGGCCGGCTCGGCGGGGCCGGCCGTCAACGACCACCGGAACGGGGTGGGGCCCCGGCCGGTGGTGAACTCGCCACGGCCCTCGACCGCTGCGCGCACGTGCGGCGCCGGTGTGCCGCCGCAAGCACACATCAGGTCGAGCAGGTTATCGGTACCCCAGGGCCCGCTGAACGGTTCAAGTAACTCGGGCCGGACCTCAGCGCCGGGCCATCCTTCGTCGATGACGATGAGATGCACCCCCGGGGACATCCGTGCTGCTGCGTGCGCGCGCAGCAGCACCTCGTTGATGTCCACTTCTGAGTCCGGGACCACTGCCGGGTCGAACAGGATACGCACCGTGGTGCCGTGTGCATCGGGCTTGCGGTTGCCGGCACCCCGCAGCTTCTGTGTGTCAGCGCGGGTGAACGGCGCGTTCGGGTCGAAGTCTTTCCCTTCGAACACCCCGGGATAGCCGCCGCCGAAGCTTTGCAGGTAGGTCTTGCCCGCCCTGCGTACGGTCACATCGGTGCGCGCGGAGATGAACACCGCAGCCGCGGCTCCGATTCCGTTAAGCCCGGCGCCGGTGCTCGCAGCGTCGGAGTGAGCGGAGAACTTGCCGCCCGCCCGCGCGGTGCCGAGCGTCTTGACGATGCCGTTCTTCTTGTTCACCGGGTCGGAGTCGATGGGCAAGCCGCGTCCGTCGTCGGCGACGCTGACAGATCCGTCCGCGTGCAAGGTGATGGTCACGCATGTCCCACCGTGGTTGGGGTCGGCGACCTCTTCGATCGCGTTGTCCACCAACTCGCGCAGTGCGGTGTTCAGTACGTCCAGTCCGAGGTTGACCGCCGGCCGCAGGCGCGTGTGCTGGACATCGTCGAGCTCGGTGATGTCGGTGGCGGTGTAACTCACTGCTCGTCCTTTCTTCGAACGCCGGGTCGGGAGGACCGAAACGCACAGGGCCGGCCCTGGCCGTGATCCAGCTGGCAACCAAAGGTATGCCGCAGAAATAGTAAGCGCCGGGCCGGACATCTTCGTTCAGCCTCTGCGGTGTGGGAGCCGAATCTGTTCGAGGTCAGTTGCGCATGGGGCACAACGTGGAGAATGTGCAGTCTGGACCCTGATCCCCGGGTTCTGAGTAGCCACTCAATCCCAGTTGGCGAGTCCCCACGACGCCATCACCGGCGCGACGAGCGAGGCGTGAACGATGCGTCCGAAAACATCGTCGCTGTGCGCGAACAGGATTCCCACGGCAGCGACGGTTCCGTCGGGCTGGCGGGCGTACACCGGTGCACCGGAGTCGCCAAGGTCGTCCCAGGCCCGGAAGGACACTTGCGTGTCGGTGACAGCGGTGATTGGGCCGCATGACAATCCGGTGCGCGCACCCGACTTGCACAGCTCGGGCTGTTCTCGTCGAACGTCCTCGGCGCTCATCACGCGGGACACCCGCATCGCATCGACTTGGCTCACCAGGGGAACCGAGCTGTCCGAGAGATCCACCAGACCCACGTCGCGCACGCCGGGCACCACCTCCCACCGCACGTACCGCCCGATCACCCGGTCACCCGCCGGCGTCCGCTGCAGAACCGTGTCGTTGACCGGGTCTCGGTCGCAGTGTCCTGCCGTGAGCATCCCCGGTGCTCCGTTGGCGGAACGAACGGTGAACCCCGCCGTGCACTGGTAGGGCTGTCCGTTGCCGGCCAGGCTGGTGCTCACCAGGTGGGCCCCCGGACTTGCCACCGGATACTCGCCGAACGCATGGGAAGCCGGCATCGGAGTCACGATGAGCAGGGCGGTCGCGGCGGCTGAGCCCGCGGCGGTCTTGAGTATGTTTCGCATCAAGGTCCTTCGTGCCGGGGATGTTTCGTCGCAGGCGCCGCTACTTCAACGATTCCGGAGGATGTCGAAGCCGAAGCTCGGTCTCTCGGTCCGCCGCGACGTTACGCGCCGAACGCCAGAATACGCACCGGCCGGCCCCTGCACTTCGACGGCAGCTTCTCTGGCGAGCACAGTCTGGAGATGGATAGGGCGTGTTGCACCGGTGAAGGGGCCGGGTTTTGTCGGACCTCTTTGCGATGGTGGGGTTATGGGTTCGGCGGCAACGTGTTTGGCTCCTGGTGAGCGTCTTGAGGTGTTGTTCGAGGAGTTGGCGGAGTTGGCTGGTCAGCGCAACGCGATCGACGGGCG
>JAHZJB010000105.1 GCA_022601135.1 Actinomycetes bacterium
CAAAGAAGCCCTGCGATGCCTAAAACGACACCTCGCCCGAACCGTCTACCGACGACTACACACCGATGAACACTCCCGCCAAACCGCACAACACACCCACACCAAAGCCGCAGCTTGACATAGGAGCAATGCGCGCTCGCGCTGAGGGGGGCGAGCCATGCTCGCGGATGGTCAGACAGGCGGTTTGATGGCGGCGTGCAACGCGACGATGCCGCCGGACAGGTTGCGCCACCGCACCTCCGTCCAGCCCGCACCAGCGATGCGCTCCGCCAGGTCAGACTGATCCGGCCAGGCCCGGATCGACTCCGCCAGATACACATACGCATCGGGGTTGGACGACACAGTCCGAGCGATCCGCGGTAGCGCCCGCATCAGGTACTCCTTGTACGCGGTGGCAAACAGCGTGTTGGTCGGCGTCGAGAATTCGCACACCACCAGCCGTCCGCCCGGGCGTGTCACCCGCGCCATCTCCCGCAAACCCGCCGCGTGGTCGACGACGTTGCGCAGGCCGAAGCTGATGGTCACCGCGTCGAACACGCCGTCGGCGAACGGCAGCAGCGTCGCATCGCCGGCCACCTTCGGCAGGTTGCGGCCGGAACCGGCCAGCAGCATGCCGACCGAGAAATCGGCCGCCGCACACCACGCGCCCGAGGTTGCCAGCTCCACTGTCGACACCGCGGTGCCGGCGGCCAAATCGAGCACCCTGTCCCCGGGCCCGATGCGCAGGGCCTCACGCGTCGCGCGCCGCCAGAACCGGTCCTGCCCCAGCGAGAGCACCGTGTTGGTCAAATCGTAGCGGCGCGCGACACCGTCGAACATCGACGCCACCTCGTGAGGATTCTTCTCCAGCGACGCGCGATTCACGCAGCCGAACGTATCAGGACTGCGCCTGTGGCATCGCTTGGTGACCGAGCCGCGGCGATAGCCAGGGCTGCAGTCAGGCGGCCTGCAGGCGGCGAGCACCCAGCACAGCGTCGTAGTGTCCGAGAAGCTCGGCACAGATCGACGGCCACGTTCGGCCCAGCACAGCGCGGCGCGCCGCCAGCGAGTAGCGAGGGCGTTCGGCGAGCAGATGGTCGACCGATTCCGGCAGCCGGCGTTCGAACTCGTCGACGGGTAACAACAGGCCGGTGCGATAGGGCGCGACCAAGTCGCGCGGGCTGCCCGCATCTGGCGCGATCACCGGCAACCCCGAGGCCATCGCCTCCTGAACGGCCTGACAGAAGGTTTCATGCTCGCCGGGATGGACAAAGACGTCCATGCTCGCGTACGCGGTCGACAGTGCCTCGCCATAGCGCGCCCCGGTGAAAACTGCCCGTGGCAGGATGGATTCGAGCTTGGTCCGATCTACTCCCGCGCCGACAATCACGAGCTGGAGGTCGTCACGGCTGCCGAGCGCCGCGAGGCGCTCGACATGCTTCTCCGGGGCCAGACGCCCGACGAAACCGACGATCGGCTTTCCGTCCGGCGACCAGGTTCGGCGCAGCCGAGGATCCCGGGCCGAGGGCGCGAAAACGGTGACGTCGACCCCGCGCTCCCACTTATGCACTCGTGGAATGCCCTGTGCGGAAAGCTTTTCCATGGCCGATGTGGAGGGTGCCAGCGTACGGTCCGCCCGCTTGTGCAGATGCCGGGTCCAGCCCCAGGCAGCTCGCGAGGCAATCCCGACGCCGTAGCTGCTCGCAAAACCCGCAATATCGGTCTGGAATACCGCGATGGTAGGAACATTCAGGTGCCGCGCCGCGTGCAGACCCCCGTACCCCAGTAGCGCCGGGGAGGCTAGATGAACCACGTCGGGCTCGAACCCCCTCAGCACGCTGACCATCCGCGGACGAGGCACACCCAGCGGCAGCGACGTCACCTTTGGGAGCATCCGCGACGGCACCCGGTGCACCCGAATCCCGTCGTGCACCCTGTCGGCGGCGGGCTGCCCGCGCGGCGTGTCCGGGGCGATGACCAGAGTCTCGTGGCCGGTGCGGCGCAGATGCTCGATCACCCGAAGCACCGAATTGGTGACGCCGTTGACATTTGGAAGAAATGACTCCGCGACAATCGCGACCCTCATGACGCGACAGTGACATCGCCGGCTAAAGGCGAGGTTGCCGCCAGGGACATGTCACACGAATTGCCGGGTGCGCGCAGTTATTCTTCGGTATGCGGATTTCCAAGACGGCGCTGCTCGTTGGGGTCCTGGGACTGCTCCTGGCTGCCGTTGGTTGCACGCAAGAGGTCAGCGGCTCCGCCCTTCCCGACCCCACCGCGGCGCCGCTCGCCCTCAGCGCGGACGGCTACGGGATAGTGGCGGGCTTCGACGACGCCCCAGTGCAGATCGAAATCTTCGCCGAACCGCAGTGCACGCACTGCCGCGACCTGCAATACGACTTCGGTGAGCAACTGGCGTACTACATCACCGTCGGCAGCATCCAGGTCACCTACCGTCCGCTGACGTTCCTGGACGACGACTACGACGGTTACTCCTCGGCCGTTGTCAACGCACTGTTCCTGGCCGCGGAACCGGTTGGCGAGGCGGCGGCCACCGGCACCCAGTTCCAGCGTTTCGTCGAGAACCTCTGGGTCAACCAGGAGATAAGGGGACCTGCCTTCAGCGGGAAAGAACTGCGCGACATGGCGATCAGTGCCGGGCTGCCCAACGCCGTCGCCGATAATATTCAACGCCGAGAGGACGCCGTCGACATCTCCGCCATGGAAGAGGCCAACTTCGAATTACTCTTCGGCATCGACCCCATCCGAACCGGCACGCCGACCGTCTACGACCTGAAAGCCGGCGACAAGCTCGACGTCCATGACGCAGACTGGCTGGCCAAGCTCATCGAGTCCTGATCACGGCTCGGCAGCACGCTGGTCCAGGCGTCGCTCGACCCAGCCGGTCCCACTGAGCGCTACACCGGCCACCAGCCACCCGACAACCGCGATCGAAGCCGCGGGCACGATCGCCAGCGCCGCGTTGCGGCCCTTCACCCGCACCAGGTCCGGATTGTTGGTGTCGTACTCGACGTAGATGCGCATGCCGGTGTCCAGTTCCGATGGATACAGCACGCCGAGCTCGGGCCGGTAGGTCACGCGGTCCGGAGTCACGAACTCGATGGTCGACCGCCTCGGACCCGCGTCCAGCACATTGGCTTGAGCCTCCCCGAGGCGGCTTTCGATCTGACGGTCGTTGCGCCACGCGCCGAGCACCAGCAGCACCGACTGCAACGTCACCAGGCAAGCGGCCACCACAATGCCGATCCGAATCCGCCGCATGATCCGGCCGCCACGCGTCTCACCGGGAAGGCCGGAAACGTGGGGAACTATGTTGCGCCACAGAGCTTTCAGACGCCGTTGCAATCCGGTCAAGGCGGCCTTGGTGCGCACCGAGGTCACAGAGCGGCCTTTATCGATGCGTGCAGCGCCCGAAGCGACGACCGATCGGCCTTGACCTCAAGCACCCGCATACCGTCGAACGGTTCGGCCAGAGCTCTCGCAAGATCTCCGGTTTCGATCTGTGTGCAATCAACGTGATAGGCACGGCACAGCGCACCGACGTCGACATCGTGTGGCGTGCCGAAGATCCGCGATGACACATCGGTGAACCTCGGGTCACCCTGCTCAAGTACCTCGAAGATGCCGCCGCCGTTGTCGTTGGACACCACGATCGTGAGATTGCGCGGCGTCGGCTCCGTCGGCCCGATAAGCAGACCCGAACTGTCATGCAGGAACGTCAGGTCACCGATCAGCGCGATGGTACGTCCACCACCGGCGGCTTCAAAAGCCAAGGCGGCCCCGATCGCCGTGGACACGGTTCCGTCGATTCCCGCGACCCCGCGGTTGGACTGCACCTTCACGCCGGTTCCGTTGAATCCCACCAGTGCCATGTCGCGGACCGGATTCGACGCCCCCAACACCAATTGATCCCCGGGCCCCAGAGCGTCGGCCACCGCGGCCGCGACATGCAGCCCGGTGGTCAGTGGGTGGGCGGCCAACTGGTCGCGTACCGCGGTGACGGCGTGACTGTTGGCCTGCTTGCAGCGACGCAGCCAATCTTCCGAGGCACCTCCGGAGAGGATCGCACGGGTGCCGGTGGCCTGCGAGTTTCCCGACACATCGGGCCAGCGCGGACCTGTGGTCAGCGCAAAGACGGGAACCGATGCATCGGCCAGCAACGCGGCGACCGGGCGGTGCAACGTCGGGCGGCCCAGCATGATGACCTGCTGGGGATGCAGCAGCGGCAACGCGAACGGATGCAGCGGGTTCTGCGCGGACGGCGCTGTCGGCTCGGCGACTGTCGGCAGATGGGCAAGGTTGCGGTGCACACCGGCGCCGTGCCCGGCGATGACCACTGTGTCGGCCGTGACATCGATCTCCAGCGGCTGGTCGAACGTGACCGGCGGCGTGTAGGTCCACGGCTTTCCGTCCGGGCGGCCCGCCGGGGCGTAGCCGAGCATTCCGTCTTCACTGACGGCAGGCACCAAAGGCTCGCGCAGCGGGATGTCGAATTGCACCGGTCCGGCATTGGCCGATCGAGACCCCTTGGCGGACACCAGAACGCGACACGTCACCGAACGCCATTGGGCGTTGAGCGCATCGAGTTCACCGGGTACGGCCCCGCGCAATTCGGGGGCCAAACCGAGGCTGATATTGGCGCGAACCTGGGTGCCGAAGTAGCCCAGCTGCTCAAAAGTCTGGTTCGCACCGGTGCCCAGCAGTTCATAGGGCCGGTTGGCCGACAACACGATCAACGGAACGCGGGCGTAGTTCGCCTCCACCACCGCCGGACCCAGGTTGGCCACCGCGGTGCCGGAGGTCATCGCCACACATACCGGGGCTTTTTCGGCGACGGCCAGCCCGATCGCCAAGAAGCCCGCGGTGCGTTCGTCGATACGGACGTGCAGTCGCAGGCGACCGGCGCGGTCGGCGTCGTACAGCGCGAACGCCAGCGGCGCGTTACGCGAGCCCGGACTGAGCACCACGTCGCGAACGCCGCCGCGAATCAGTTCGTCGACGACCACGCGGGACTGCGTCGTCGATGGGTTCATCACTACAGGGTATCGGCGAAGAAATTGAGGATCGCGGTGTTGACTACCTGCGGCTTCTCGATGAACCCGAGGTGGCCGGTGCCGGGGATCTCCAGGAATCGGCCGTTGGGCAGTGCCTGGGCGACCTCGCGGCCCAGATACGAAGGCAGGACCACGTCGTCGGCGAAGCCGATGACCAGCGTCGGGGTGGCCACGTTGGCGTAAGCGGCCAACCGGCTGCTCGCCGGCGCGATCGACAACTGCGTTCGCATCCCGGGGGTGGGTTTCTGCGGCCACATCGTGAACATCTCGATCCAGTCCCGCACGGCGTTGTCGTCGTTCAGGGTCTTCGGCGAAAAGCTCTCCAGCAAACGCACTTTCGCTTCGAATTCGACGGGCAGCTGCATGCCTGACTCGGCCAGCGCCAATTCGCCGGACCTGAAGAAGTCGCGGGTGCGGTCGTGTCGGCCGCGGGTGGCCATCAACGCCGCCGATCTGACGAGCTCGGGCCGCACCACCATGAGCTCCTGGGCGATGAATGAGCCCATCGAGACCCCGACTAGCCGCACCGGAGCGAGATCGAGATCCTCGATCAGCTCGGCCACATCACCGACCATCGTCTCTGTGGTGAAGCCTTCGGCGTTCTCGGTGGCACCGACGCCGCGGTTGTCGAACGTGATGCAGCGGTAGCCGGCGCGCGCGAAAACCGGTACCTGGTGCAGATGCCAGGTGCGACCCGCACCCCCGCGCCCGGCGATGAAGAGCACCGGCTCCCCCGAGCCGCGTTCGTCATAGGCCAGATTCACTCCGCAGACGCTACTTGAGGGCGGTTCCGGCGTGAATCACGACGCTCATCCGCGACGGCGGGCACGCCGAGACCGCACCGATTGGAGTGCGGCGTCCCACAGCAGGCCGGTGGTCGCGGCCAGCGCGGCGGGCTTCAACGATTCCCTGCCCATGATCGCGGTGGCAGCCGCTTTGGTGCTTCTCGACGCCTTCGACATGTGACCGGAGTCGAAGGGCGGCTGCGGGTCGTACTCCATAGCCAACTGGATTGCCTTGGCCTTGGCCTTGCCACCGATCCTGCCCGTCAGCCAGAGCCCCAGATCTATCCCGGCCGAAACCCCGGCACAGGTGACGGTCTTTTCGTCGGCGGGCACAATCCGCTGGTCGTCGACCGGAATCGCCCCGAAGGTCCGCAACAGCTGTACCGCCGCCCAGTGCGATGTTGCGCGCTTGCCTCTGAGCAGGCCCGCGGCGGCCAGGATCAGCGATCCCGAACACACCGAGGCGGTCCACGCTGATGTCCGATGGGCGCTGCGGACCCAGTCGAGCAGGGCTTCGTCACGGGCGTGCTGCATGGTCGTGAACCCGCCCGGAATCAGCACGATGTCGGGAGTGGGCGTTTCGTCGAACGAATGAGTGGCGCCGACGAGAAGCACTGCGGAGTCCGCGGCGACCGGCCCAGGCTCGTGCCACACCAACCGGACCTCGGTATCGGGCAGCCACCGCAGACTCTCGTAGGGACCGATGAAGTCCAGTGCGGTGAATCCCGGGTACAACATGATTGCGACCTGCATGGTCGACCTCCATCTGTGTCAGGTGACTGCCTTGCGGGACTTTTCTGGCAAATATGCAGATCGCCTATCGGGCGGCGCGGATCGTCATGCACCGTGCGCGCCATGGAATCCAGTGTTGGCCACCGAAGCGATGGCGTCCAGGTGTTGCGAGTCCCACGGATCAGGACAACAACGGAAAACAGGCGCGAACCCTCTCGATCCACCACTGCCTACGGTCGGGCGGGGCCGCCAGCGCGCTCAGCCGAGCCGGGTCCGGCCTCACCGTCTCCACCGGGAGGTATCCGTTGACCGGCGTCACCGACTCGGCGACATCCTCCTCGAACAGGCCACCAGTGCCCAGGCCGCAGGCGAAGGGCAGTCCGGGCAGGCAGCCCGCCGCAACGAGGCCGGCCCCGATGCCCACTGCGGAGTCCAGGGCGCTGGAGACGACCACCGGGATGTCGATCTGTCCGGCTATCCCGAGCGTCGCGCGCACACCGCCGAGCGGGGCAACCTTGAGCACCGCGATGTCGGCAGCGCCGGACCGGACCACCAGCAGCGGGTCGCCGGCCTTCCGGATGCTCTCGTCGGCGGCCACGGGCACATCGACACGGCGGCGGACCTCGGCAAGCTCGGGCACGGTCTTGCAGGGCTGCTCGAGGTACTCCAGCGGTCCGTCGGCGGTGAGTGCCTGCGTCGCCGCGATGGCGTCGGCCACGCCCCAGCCGCCGTTGGCGTCCACCCGCACGGCCGGCACCAGCGCGCGCACGGCGTTGACCCGCTCGACATCTTCGGCCAGCGACTGCCCGGGTTCGGCGACCTTCACCTTCGCGGTACGTGCCCCGGGAAAACGAGCCAGTACCTCGGCGACCTCCCCCGCGCCGACGGCGGGCACGGTGGCATTGATGGGTATGCGGTCTCGGCGGACCTCGGGTTGGGCGCAGTAGGCCGCCTCTATCCCGGCGGCCAGCCAGTGCGCTGCCTCGTCGGGCCGGTATTCGACGAAGGCGCCGAACTCGCCCCAGCCCGTAGGCCCGTCGATCAGCGCGACCTCGCGGACGGTGATCCCACGGAATCGCACCCGCATTGGTAGTGCCAGGACGTGCAACCGGTCCAGGACGTCGGACAACTCCACGCCTGCCGGGGCGTCAGTCATTCTGGTGGCCCGTCACTCGACTCCCCCTCGACTTCCAGACTGCCCTCCTCGAGGCGGGGTGGGAAAAACCCGGAAGCCTCCGATGTCCACCGGCCCTGGCACGAAACGGATCAATCGGGCTGGTCGATGAAGGCGAGGAGCGCCCGCGCGACCTCCGGCGAGTAAAGCAGAGACAAATGCCCCACACCATCGATCGCCACATCGCTGCCGCCGCGGGAGGCCAACTCGCTGGTCGAGGGAGGGTGCACGATGTTGTCATGCGTTGAATAGACGCTCAGGGTCGGCGTGATGACCAGCCGCTCCCTACGTTCGTTGGTGAACTCGCCGCCTGAGCGGAGCTCTTTTGCGACCCTGCCGAGGATCGGACCGCGCCACATGACTCCAGCGTGCGGTGTGCCGATCGTGATGCAGTGCGCGACCCGTTGTTCCCCAGCGGCCGAGTGGGCGAACTCCAATGCCACAAGCCCGCCGAGCGAGTGCGCAACCAGCGTCACCCTGTCGGTTCCGGTCTCGCCGCAGACGCGCTCGACGAATCGGGCGAGTCGGGGGACGTTGCGGTCGACAGAATCGAACCAGGGATAGTTGAAGCCGTACAACGGACCCCTGGAAGCCTTCCGAAATTGCCGCGCCAGCCAGACGAAATCGGCCCGATTCTGGAAGTATCCATGAACGAAGATCACCGGGATACCCTCCCCGCGGCCCAAGCGGCGCCCGACGAAGAAGTAGAACGGGATGAGCGGCTGAGTGATGAGTACGCAGTACAACTCGTGCCACATCGCGGCCAGGTTGTGCTGGCCCGGGCGGGGAGAGACGTGCCTGGCCATCAGGAAGAAGGATCCGAGCAGGTAGACCAGCGCCGCGCCCAGAAGGACCGCGACAACCCCGATTGCCAGCATCTCGGCCAGCCCGACCGTCACCGAATAATCGTATCGGCATCTTCGGCGCCTTTCCCCGAGTCGGCAGAACTCGTCGAGGCTCGCAGGCGAGCGATTGGGGCGACCGAATCCCGGCAGACGCACGGCTTCGACCCGACCCATCTGAATGCGCCACGGCGACGAATTCACCATGCGGCGAAGGTTTGGCACGGTTCGCCGCAGGTAGCCACCGTGCACGGAGAGGGAGTTCTGTGGTCAATCGCATCGTGAAAATGGCCGGCCTGGTGGGCGAATCGGCGCTGTCGACGGTCGGGATCCGCACTGTGGAAGAGCCCCACCACATTCGGCGACACCTGACCGAGGACGTCGAAATCCGCCAGTACGGACCCCGCATCGCTGCCGAAACCACCGTCGAAGGGGACAGGCAGCACGCACTCAGCACCGGCTTTCGACGTCTGGCCGGTTACATCTTCGGGGGCAACCACCGTGCGGCAGAGATCGCGATGACCGCGCCGGTCGTCCAGCAACCGTCGGGAGGCGAGGAAATCGCCATGACGGCTCCGGTCTCACAGACCGGCAGCGCCGACGAGGGCTGGACGGTCCGGTTCTACATGCCGTCCAAGTGGTCGATGGAAACCTTGCCCGCCCCCGACAGCGACGACGTCCGTCTGGTCCGAGTGCCCTCGGAGACAGTGGCGGTGTTGCGGTTCACCGGCGACCGCGGCCCGCAGGCGGTGCGCGCCAACACCGATCGGCTGATGAAAACGCTGCACGACAACAACATCGAGCCAACCGGCCAAGCTGTCGCCTGGTTCTACGATCCGCCGTGGACGCTGCCGTTCCGTCGGCGCAATGAGGTGGCGGTGGCCATCTGAGCGCTACACCGTCGCGCGGTCCCGGCCTTCCCAGTGTGGCTTGCGCAGTTCTTTCTTCAGGATCTTGCCGGTGGGGTTGCGCGGCAGTTCGTCGGTGATGTCAACCGTCTTGGGGCATTTGTAGGCAGCGAGGCGTTCGCGGGCGAAAGCGATCAGGTCGGCCTCGCCCACCTCGCCCTCAACCACCACCACGGCTTTGACGACCTCTCCCCATTTCTCGTCGGGCACACCGAAGACCGCGACCTCCACGATCGCCTCGTGCTCGGCCAGCACTCGCTCCACTTCGATCGAGTAGATGTTCTCGCCACCGGAGATGATCATGTCCTTCAGTCGGTCCTCGACAAAGATGTAGCCACCCTCGTCGACACGGCCGATGTCACCGGTGCGGAACCAGCCGTCTTCAGTGATGCACTCCGCCGTTGCCTCGGGCTTGTTGTGATAGCCCTTCATCAACTGCGGCGACCGGAACCACAATTCACCCTGCTCACCGGGAGGAACATCTTCGAGGGTGTCGGGTTGCACCACGCGTACCTCGGCGTTGGGCACCAAAGTGCCTGCGCTCGTCAAACGCTCCGGGTGGTCCTCGGCCCGGTGCGCTTCGGGCATCAGATGACTGATCACCCCACACAACTCGGTCAGCCCGTAGGCCTGGATGAAGTCGGTGTTCGGCCAGGCCTTCAATGCCGCGCGCAGCAGCGGCAACGGCATCGGCGAGGCACCGTAACCGTAGGTCTTCAGCGCGCTGAACAGCTTGACCGCGTCCTCCCCGGACTCCAGCACCTTGGCCAGCACGGCGGGCACGAGGAAGGTCCGGTTGGCGCCCTTGAGGATCGCCCCGACCAGCGTGGCACCGTCGGCATCACGAGTCATCACGCTCGGGACGCCGTCGTGGATACCGAACTGCGCATACGAGGAGCCGCCGACGTGGAACAACGGCATTGACACCATGTTCTTGTCGCCCTCGTCGAATTCGAAGCCTTCGTGGGCGTTGACGGTGTGCGCGATCAGGTTGGCCTGCGTCAACTCCACGCCCTTCGGCCGCCCGGTGGTGCCCGAGGAGTACATGATGATCGCCACGTCATCGGGGTCGACATCGTCGCCACGTTGAGTCGGCGTCGCCGCCTCCAGCATCGCCTCGTATTCGTCGTCTCCTTCGGGCGTGACGGAGATGACATGCTCGACGTGGACGAGCTTGTCGCGAATCTGATCGATCGCCTGCTCGAATTCCCTTCCGACGATCAGCACCTTGGCACCCGAGTCGTTGAGGACGTAGTCGAGTTCGTCGGCTGCCAACCGGAAGTTGATGATCGCGGTGGCGGCACCCAGCGACGCAGCGGCAAACGTCGTCTCAACACAGGCCGGGTGATTCTTGTCGAGGAATGCCACGACGTCCCCGCGCCGCACACCCCGATCCTTGAGTCCACCCGCAAGGCGACGGACCCGGTCATTCCACTGCGCCCAGGTCCAGGACCGCTCGAGGTAGTCCATGGCTTCGGCGTCAGGCGTGGTGCGCGCCCAGTGCGCGATGCGGTCATCGAGAAAACGGGGTTCGGGCAGATCGTCCATGGGCAAAAGGGTGCCACGCCACTGGTCGCCGCTGAACGATTTCGCCCAATCCTGCACTCGCGATTCGCCGTTTCAGCATGACGACGCCGGGAATTTGCTCCGCGGATACCCGGTCGGCCCGGCGCGCGGTTTCGCGGCCACCGTCTGACAGAATTGGAACACGTTCTAATCTGGTGACATGGACGAGCTGCTGCGCCACCCCCTGCACTCCGGCCACCTCACCGTGGGCGCGCTGAAGCGCCACAAAGACCGGCCGGTGCTGTACCTCGGGGACACCCGGCTGACCGGCGGTGAGCTCGCCGATCGGATCACCCAGTACATCCAGGCCTTCGAGGCACTGGGAGCGGGGACCGGCGCGGCGGTCGGGCTGCTTGCCCTGAACCGACCCGAGGTGCTCATGATCATCGGCGCCGGTCAAACCCAGGGCTTCCGGCGCACGGCGCTACACCCCCTCGGTTCGCTGGAGGATCACGCATATGTCCTGTCCGACGCCGGGGTGAGCACACTGATCATCGACCCGAATCCGATGTTCGTGCAGCGCGCGCTGGGCCTGGTCGACAAGGTGCCCTCACTCAATCAGATTCTGACCATCGGCCCGGTGCCTCAAGAACTCGCCGCCAGCGGCGTCGCGGCGGTCGACCTCAACGCCGAGGCGGCGAATCACCCACCGAGGCCGCTGGTCGCCGCCGATCTGCCGCCGGATCACATCGGCGGGCTCACCTACACCGGAGGCACCACCGGTAAGCCCAAGGGTGTGATCGGCACGACGCAGTCCATCACGACGATGACGACGGTGCAGCTGGCCGAGTGGGAGTGGCCGGATAATCCGCGCTTCTTGATGTGCACGCCGCTGTCGCACGCCGGTGCCGCGTTCTTCACCCCGGTGATCGTCAAGGGCGGCGAGCTGATCGTACTGACGAAGTTCGACCCGGCCGAGGTGCTGCGGGTCATTGAAGAGCAGAAGATCACCGCGACCATGCTGGTGCCCTCGATGATCTACGCGCTGATGGACCATCCGGATTCGCACACCCGGGATCTGTCGTCGTTGGAGACCGTGTACTACGGCGCGTCGGCAATGAACCCGGTGCGACTGGCCGAGGCGATCGAACGGTTCGGCCCGATCTTCGCGCAGTACTACGGACAGTCGGAGGCCCCGATGGTGATCACCTACCTGGCCAAGACAGACCACGACGAGAAACGCCTGACATCGTGCGGGCGGCCGACACTGTTCGCCCGGGTGGCTCTGCTCGATGAGGACGGCGCACCCGTGCCGCAGGGCGAGGTAGGCGAGATCTGCGTCTCGGGGCCGCTGTTGTCGGGCGGGTACTGGAACCTGCCCGAGGAAACCTCGCGGACTTTTCACGGCGGCTGGATGCACACCGGCGACCTGGCCCGCGAGGACTCCGACGGCTTCTACTACATCGTCGACCGGACCAAGGACATGATCGTCACCGGCGGGTTCAACGTATTCCCGCGAGAGGTGGAAGACGTCGTGGCCGAGCATCGTTCGATCGCGCAGGTGTGTGTGATCGGAACTCCCGACGCGAAGTGGGGCGAAGCGGTGACGGCTGTGGTGGTACTTCGGCCCGATGCTGCCTGCGACGACGCCGCGGTCGCTGCGATGACCGCCGAGATCCAGCGGGCGGTGAAAGAACGCAAGGGGTCGATGCAGTCGCCCAAGCAGGTGATCGTCGTCGAGTCGTTGCCGGTGACCGCGCTGGGCAAACCGGACAAGAAGGCGGTGCGAGCGCAGTTCTGGAAGGCCACCGGGCGGACCGTCGGATGACGATGCGGGGCGAGGCACGAGCCCCGAGGAGGAGCCCGACCATCGGACACGTCGGATGACGATGCGGGGCGAGCAGACGCAAATGTCCCCGACACGCCGGGCGCGCGGGGGACCTTTGCGTCTGCTCGCCGGGACGGCGCACCCGAGATGATGGGGCGCTGCGGCAGTACGGCCGGTGACGGCCATCCGTTTCGATAACGTCTGTGGTGTGTGTGCCGCTGTGACCGACCCCGTGAACAATCCGTTCGACCCCGAATTGTGGGAACCGGTCGCGGGCTTTAGCGACCTCACCGACATCACCTACCACCGGCACGTCGCCGCCGGGACGCGCAAGCCGACGGTGCGGGTGGCTTTCGACCGCCCGGAGGTGCGCAACGCGTTCCGCCCGCACACGGTCGACGAGCTGTTCCGCGTCCTGGACCACGCTCGCATGTCCTCGGAAGTCGGCGTCGTGCTGCTGACCGGCAACGGGCCATCGCCCAAGGACGGCGGATGGGCGTTCTGCTCCGGAGGTGACCAGCGCATCCGCGGCCGCACCGGCTACCAATACGCCTCCGGCGAGACCGCCGAGTCGGTGGATCCGGCCCGGGCGGGCCGGCTGCACATCCTTGAGGTTCAAAGACTCATCCGATTCATGCCCAAGCCCGTCATCTGTCTGGTCAACGGGTGGGCGGCCGGCGGCGGCCACTCGTTGCATGTGGTGTGCGACCTGACCCTGGCCAGCCGTGAGCACGCCCGCTTCAAACAGACCGACGCCGATGTCGGCAGCTTCGACGGTGGCTTCGGCAGCGCCTACCTGGCCCGCCAGGCCGGGCAGAAGTTCGCTCGCGAGATCTTCTTCATGGGCCGCTCCTACACCGCCGAGCAGATGCACGCGATGGGCGCAGTCAACGAGGTTGCCGAGCATGGGGAACTGGAAACCGTTGCCTTGCAATGGGCTTCAGAGATCAACGACAAGTCGCCTCAGGCGATCCGGATGTTGAAGTACGCGTTCAACCTGGTTGACGACGGCCTGGTGGGCCAGCAGCTTTTCGCTGGCGAGGCGACGCGGCTGGCGTACATGACCGATGAGGCGGTCGAGGGCCGCGATGCGTTCCTGGAAAAGCGTGACCCGGACTGGTCCCCCTTCCCGCGCTACTTCTGAGCTGGTTCGGCGTGCCTGTCTACGCTCAGCGATGCCGAAATCACCGACGAAATAGACTCACTACCCGTGACTGGTAGGAATCCGCTGCGGCGTCTGGCGAACCGGGTCGTGCTGGCCAGCATGCGACCGCCCCTCCTCCCGACGCTGCTGCGGTACGGGCGCACCAGCGACACCGTGGATCTACGGGGCAAACGCATCCTGCTGACCGGGGCCTCCTCGGGCATCGGGGAAGCGGCCGCCGAGAAGCTGGCCGCCTGTGGCGCCACCGTGGTGGTGGTCGCCCGCCGCCGCGATCTGCTCGACGCCCTGGTGGCGCGCGTCGCCGCCGCCGGTGGGGACGCTCGCGCGCACTCCTGCGATCTTTCCGACCTCACTGCGGTCGACAGCCTGGTCGCGACGGTCGAGGCTGAGCTCGGCGGTGTGGACATTCTGGTCAACAACGCCGGACGATCCATCCGGCGCCCCCTCGAGGAATCGCTGGAGCGCTGGCACGACCTCGAACGCACGATGGCCCTCAACTACTACGCACCGTTGCGACTGGTTCGGGGGCTGGCGCCGGGAATGCTCGAACGGGGCGACGGTCATGTCATCAACGTGTCCACCTGGGGGGTCAAGACCGAGTCTCCGCCGCTGTTCGGTGTGTACAACGCTTCCAAGGCAGCACTGTCGTCGGTGAGTCGCATCCTGGAAACTGAGTGGGGCGAGAGGGGCGTGCACTCGACAACCCTCTACTACCCCCTGGTGAAAACCCCGATGATCGCCCCGACCCGCGCCTACGACGGTCTGCCGGGGCTGTCCGCCGACGAGGCCGCGGACTGGGTCGTGACGGCCGCGCGCCATCGCCCCGTGAGCATCGCGCCACGGATCGCCGTCACTGCCCACGCGGTCAACAGCGTCGCGCCGGCCGCGGTCGACTCGCTCATGAAGCGTCAGCGCATGCAACCCACCGACTGATGCCCACCGGGATTGCCGGGTTCGCCGACATCGTCCGTGAGCATGGCCGGGACCGTCCCACCGAAACGGCGCTCATCGTCGGCGAACGTGCCATCACCTTCGGTGAGCTCGACGCGCGGTCCAGCCGCACCGCCCAGGCCTTCGCACAGGCGGGTGTCGGGATCGGGGACCGGGTGGCGTTCGTCGAGCGCAACGGCGCTGAGTTCTTCGAGGTGGTCTTCGGTCTGGCCAAGCTGGGTGCGGTCGGCGTGCCGATCAACTGGCGGCTGGCAGCCCCGGAAATGCGCTACATCATCGAGGACTCCGGGGCCGCGCTGGTAGTGGTTGGTGAGGACTTCTTCGGCCACCTCGAGGCCATCGCGGACGAGGTCGACGTCGAGGTGATCGCGATCGGCGCACACCACCGCTGGCCCGGTTTCCACGACTGGGTGGCGGCCCACGCTGCCGTCGACCCCGGCGTCACGACCGGGCCCGACGACCTGGTCTTCCTGATGTACACATCGGGAACCACCGGAGCACCCAAAGGCGCGATGCTGAGCAACGCCAACTACTCCTGCAAGACCGCCGGAGTTGCCGAGCGGTGGGGGTTCAGCGCTGACAGCGTCAGCCTTGCGGTCATGCCGTTGTTCCACATGGCGGGGTCCGGATGGGCGTTCGCCGGCCTGTGGGCGGGTGCCTCCACGGTGGTGCTGCGCGAGGCCGACCCGGCGGCGATCCTTGCCGCCATCACCGCCCACCGCATCACGAACCTGCTGCTGGTGCCCGCAGTCATCCAGTCCTTGCTCGGCGCACCGGGGGTACAGACGTGCGACGTCGCCAGCGTGCGGCTGATCGTCTACGGGGCCTCACCGATCAGCGACGACGTGCTGGCCCGGGGAATCGCCCGATTCGGCGCGGTGTTCGCGCAGGTATACGGCATGACCGAAACCACCGGCTCGATCACTCAACTCGACAGCGCCGAGCACACCCCGAAACTGCTGCGCTCATGCGGCAAGCCATACCCGTGGGTGCAGGTACGGATCGTGGGCAATGACGGCTTGGACGCCGGGCCCGGGAACGTCGGCGAGCTGTGGACCCGGTCCCCACAGAACATGCTCGGCTATTGGAACGACCCCGGGGCGACCGCCGCGACGCTGACCGGCGACGGATGGCTCCGTACCGGCGACGCCGGATACGTCGACACCGACGGCTACGTATTCCTGCAGGACCGCATCAAGGACATGATCGTGTCCGGCGGCGAGAACGTGTACCCGGTCGAGATCGAGAACGTCCTGATGGCCCATCCCGGGGTCGCCGACGCCGCCGTCATCGGGGTGCCCGACGACAGGTGGGGTGAGGCGGTCAAGGCTCTCGTGGTGCCCCGCCCCGGCGCGACGCCGCACGAGGGCGACTTGATCGAGTTCGCCAGAGCTCAGCTCGGCGGGTTCAAACTTCCCAAGTCCGTCGACTTCGTGACGGCGCTGCCGCGCACCCCGAGCGGCAAAGTGCTCAAGCGCGAGCTACGCGACCGTTACTGGGCGGGCGCCGGCAGGCAGATCGGCTGAACCTCGAACCGACGTGATAGACACGCCCCATGGAAATCCTGGCTAGCCGGGTGCTGTTCCGACCGGCCGACTACCCACGGTCGCTGGCGTTCTACCGCGACGGTATCGGCCTGGCGATTGCCCGGGAGTACCCAGGCGGCACCGTCTTCTACGCCGGGCAGTCGCTGATCGAACTCGCCGGACACGGAGCCGGGGACCCAGGCTCACCACCGTTTCCGGGCGCGCTCTGGCTTCAGGTGCGTGACCTGTTCGCGACGCAAACGGAGCTTGAGCAGCGGGGCGTCGAGATCGCCCGCCCGGCCCGCCGCGAACCGTGGGGGCTGCACGAAATGCATGTCGTCGACCCGGACGGCGTGACGTTGATCTTCGTCCAGGTGCCTGCAGACCACCCGCTGCGCCGCGACACCCGGGATTGAGTTACCGACCAACTGCGCCCCAGGCGGACAACGTGGAGTGGTTCGCACCCGCAGCGCAACCTCGATGGAACTGTCCGGACTACCATCGAATGGCAACGCTGATCGCCGAGCGGGACCACCTGCACGATGTGAAGGAAAGCCAATAGCAATCCTGCGTCCGGCCGCCATCCAGTCCGGGCCCGCCGCATTGTCGGCATTACCGGTCGTCGAAGACATCCTCAGCGGCCGGGCCAGCGTACTGCCGGTGCCCGCGGATGATGCCGCGCAAACCTCTTACCTGACAACGGTGTTGCGCGCCGAAAACGAGATCTCCGACGACATCGCCGTCGTGCTGTCGACCTCCGGAACAACCGGCACACCCAAAGGCGCCATGCTGACCGCATCGGCATTGGTGGCCAGCGCCGAAGCGACTCAGAACCGGCTCGGCGGCCGGGGTCGATGGCTGCTCGCGTTGCCCGCCTATCACGTGGCCGGGTTCCAGGTGCTGGTCCGCAGCGTGGTGGCCGGCACCGCACCGGTCGCGGTGCCCGCAAACTTCGGGGTGGACGACATGGTCTCCGCGATCGCCGAGTTGGGTTCCGGCCGGCGCTACGCCTCCTTGGTGGCGGCCCAGCTGGACAAGGCGCTGCGGGATCCGCTGGCCGCGCGGGCCCTGGCCGAGCTCGACGCAGTTCTCGTCGGTGGCGGCCCCATGCCGGCAGGTGTCGCCGACCGGGCTTCAGCCGCCGGGGTTTCTGTCGTCAGGACGTACGGAATGAGCGAGACGGCCGGCGGTTGCGTATACGACGGCCGGCCACTGGACGGGGTGGGTGTGACGGTGGATTCCGGCGGCAGAATCCGGTTGGGTGGACCGACCGTGGCCCGCGGCTACCGGAATCCGATGACACCCGATCCGTTCGCCGAGCCGGGCTGGTTTCGCACCGGTGACATCGGCTCGATCGATCACTCGGGCTCCCTCAGCGTGTTGGGGCGGGCGGACGACGCGATCAGCACCGGCGGCCTCACCGTGCTGCCCGGCATCGTCGAGGCCGCGCTGGCGTCCCATCCGGCAGTGGCCGAGTGCGCGGTGTTCGGCGTCGCCGACCAGCGACTCGGCCAGCGGGTCGTGGCCGCCGTCGTGGTCAAGGCCGGCGCGACCATCACCCTCTCGGAGCTGCGCTCTCACGTTGCTGACTCAATACCGTCGACCGCCGCGCCACGCCAACTGCACGTCGTCGACACACTTCCGAGACGCGATATCGGCAAAGTCGACCGTCGGAAACTCGTGCAGATGTTCGGCCCGGCCCGCTGATGACGCACCCTCGCCTGGGTGTTTCGCCGATTTCGCGGGCTTCGAACGCGCGCATTCGTGCGCATTGCCCCGGCGAGTTGCGTACAGACACCTTCATAAGTGGAATAAGTCAAGGGGTGTTGGTTGGGGTGGCCTGCCCGGTCCTGGTCTCAACGTAGTGCGTCAAGCGGGCTTGTACCCGACTTCATTCAACCGAGTTCATCAGGACGGCAGGGCCTGCTCAA
>JAHZJB010000002.1 GCA_022601135.1 Actinomycetes bacterium
GTCTCGTCAAGAACCGAGATTGCGGCAACGCGCCCGCCGGTGATCTCCTGGATGGTGGCTTCGATGTCGTCGGGGTAGTGGTTGCGACCGTCAACGATCAGCAGATCCTTGATGCGACCGATGATGAACATCTCTCCCTCGGACATGACGCCGAGATCCCCGGTGCGCAGCCAGCCATTCTGGGGGGTTCCCGGAGACGGGTCCACGATCTCGCCACCGAACGTGCGCTCGGTCTGCTGTGGATTGCGCCAATACCCCGAGGCCACTTGATCACCGTGTACCCAGATCTCACCGATGGTGCCGTCCGGGTTCTCCAGACCGGTATCGGGGTCGATGATACGCACGGTCGACGACCGCGGGGCGCCGTAGCTCACCAGCTCCGAGCCGCCTTCGGCGCCGCAGCGCTTGGCGTGCCCGGCCGACAGCTTCTCGTAGTCGAAACGCACCGTGGCCGGCGAGTGGCCGGTGGTCGCCGAGATCACGTACAGCGTGGCTTCGGCGAGCCCATAGGACGGGCGAACGGTGGTCGTGGGCAAGTTGAACGGCGCGAAGCGCGTATTGAACCGCCGGATGGTCGCGGAGTGGATGCGCTCGCTCCCGCTGATGATGCCCAAGACGCCGGAGAGGTCCATGCCCGCCAGGTCGCTGTCTGACGTGCGGCGGACGGAAAGCTCGAATGCGAAGTTCGGCGCCGCCGACCAAGCGTGGGTGTTGATCGCGAGCTGCTGGATCCAGCGGGCCGGCTTCTGCAAGAACGCCACCGGGCTCATCAGCACCGCTGGACGGCCCCAGGAACCGTCTGGCCCGTCCGGTGGGCACATCAACGAGGCGAAGACTCCCTGAATGAGCCCCATGTCGTGGTAGAAGGGCAGCCACGACACCATGGTGGTGTCCTGCGGCGGCACTCCGCACCGCTGATCCATGTAGTCGGTAAAGATCTGGTCGAGGTTGGAGATGACGTTCTTGTGGGTCATGATCACGCCGGCGGGTGCGCGGGTGGACCCCGAGGTGTACTGCAGGTACGCCGTCTGCGGCAGGGTCCCCACGTTGACGTCGACGGTGCGTGGCGAATCGAAGTCCAGTGCGTCGACCTCAATGACCTGTGGCGCCGCGCTGCCGGGCTGCGCCCCGACATAGGTCATGATGTCGTTGACGACGGCCGAGGTAGTCAGCACGGCGACCGGCTGACAGTCGCGCAGCGCGCCGTTCACCCGCTCGTCGAGCTGGCCCATTGCCGGCACCGGCAGGGGCACCGCAATGAAGCCGGCTTGCATCGCGCCGTAGAAGGCAATGATGTACTCAAGCCCCTGCGGCGCGAGGATGGCAGCGCGATCCCCCTTGGAACCGTGCCGCAGCAGTTCCTCCGCGACGATCTGAACCCGGTGGTGCAGTTGTGACCAGGTGAGGCTTTCCGGGAATCCCGCGGGGTCGACGTCGTAGTCGATGAAGGTGTACGCCACGTCATCCGGCTGCTGCCGCGCTCGATCGGCAAGCAAGCCAGGAATTGTCGACTCAAGCAGCGGCATGGCGACGTCCTTTCATGGGTCTGTTCGCGCCTTGGTAAGCCCTTCGTCGCGGCAAACCGATTTGTTACTCGTGGCCGCACGTTCCCCCGCTCGCCCGAAGGCTAACACCGGCACGCCAGCAATGTTGTCAGTTCCGAACCTCGATTACACCATGAGTTGCTTGCCAGACGAAAGGCAACAGCCAATTTCAGTTCGTTCCGTCAGGGTGCCTGCGCCCGCGCCGTGCACATTGCTGGCGATGTCCTGCCGGTTTTGCCAGATAGTGGAACGTCCCACTTAAATCGTTGGCAACCGGTTGCTCGGTGGATGAAGTGCCTGGTTGCGCGAGTGCGAGTCCAGGTCGGCCCAAAAGGTTGCTCCGGCCGACCTCCCACACCCGCCAACAGTTTGCGGGGATCGCGCCTCCACGGTGAATAATCCTCGAAATATTGCGCTCAGAACCCGGTGTAGGGAACTCCATCCGGGCGTCGTCGCCCCCGAATGACGGCTCGGCGGGGGTGTCCCCGGGCCGGTCACAGCGACGTCACGAGGTAGCGTGAACGCAGCAATCCATTCGTGGTCTTCAGCCCCGGCGTGACCAGATATTCTGCTCGATCTCGGCCACCAGATCGCTGAGGTGGTCGCTGAGATAGAAGTGGTGGCCGGTGAACTCCCGAACCGAGAACCCCGCCGTCGTCCGTTCTGACCACGGGGCTACTTTATCGGCGGTGGCAATCTCGTCGTCTCGGCCGTAGAACGCGTGGATCGGGCAGGACAAGGTCACGTCCGGAGGGCAGTCGTAGTTGGCGATCGCTTTGAGCCCCCGCAGCGTCGGCAGGATGGCGGCGGCGAACTCGGGGTTCTCCGTGAACTCCGGGCTAGCCCCGGTCATCTTGGCCACGGCCGCAAGGAGACCGTCGTCGGTTTCCGGGATTTCTTCGTAACCGACCCGGCCCGGGGCGGCACACGCCGACACGAACAGCGCAGTGATCGGCCTGCCGGCCGCCTCGAACCGGCGGGCGACCTCGAACGCCAGCAACCCGCCCATGCTGTGCCCGAAGAAACTGATCGGACCGTCTCGGTCCTGCTCGGGTGACAGCTTCTTGCAGACCTCGTCGGCCAACGCGGGGAGGCTCGTGAACGAGGCGAAGTCCTGCTTTCCGCGCTGACCCGGGTACTGCACCGCCACCCGCTTGATGTCGGTGGAGAAGGTCTTCGCGAACGGCACATAGTACTGCGCCGACCCCCCGGCGTGCGGAAAGATGAACAACGTCGGCTGAGTGTCCGCAGGGCCGGCTGTCATGCGGCAACAGTACCGTTCGCCGACGTTGTGCCCATCGTGCGCAACTTGTCAGGACAGCTCGGCGAAGGCCTCCACCGGCGGGCATGAGCAGACGAGGTTGCGATCACCGTAGGCCCCGTCGATGCGGCGCACTGGCGGCCAGACCTTCGGCCGAAACGAGTTGCCCAGGGGGAAGGCGGCCTGCTCGCGGGTGTAGGGGTGGCTCCATTCGTCGACCAGCAGGCATTGTGCGGTGTGGGGCGCGTTCCGCAACGGGTTGTCCTCCGGCGGCCAGGCTCCGGAACCGACCTGGTCGATTTCTCCTTTGATCGCGATCATCGCGTCGCAGAACGCGTCGATTTCGGTGAGCGACTCGCTCTCGGTAGGCTCGACCATCAGAGTCCCGGCAACCGGAAAACTCATTGTCGGAGCGTGAAAGCCGTAGTCCGCCAAACGCTTCGCCACGTCATCGACGGTGACGCCGGTGGCTTTGGTGATTGCGCGCAGATCGAGGATGCACTCATGGGCCACCATGCCGTTCTCGCCGGTGTAGAGCACCGGGTAGTACTCGTCGAGCCGGCGGGCGATGTAATTGGCGGAGGCGATCGCCACCAACGAGGCCGAGCGCAGGCCCTGGGCTCCCATCATTCGGATGTAAGCCCAGGTGATCGGCAGGATCGAGGCCGAACCGTACGGGGCCGCCGACACAGTGGGCCGATCGGGCCCTGGGCGCGTCTCTGCCGCGGGGGACTCGACGGCCAGTGGGTGACCTGGCAGGTACGGGGCCAGGTGTTCGCGTGCCGCCACCGGCCCGACGCCGGGGCCGCCGCCGCCGTGCGGGATGCAGAAAGTCTTGTGCAGGTTCAGGTGGCTGACATCGCCACCGAAACGGCCCGGACGGGCGAGTCCGACCAGCGCGTTCAGGTTGGCGCCGTCGACATACACCTGTCCGCCCGCATCGTGCACTGCCGCGCAGATATCAGCGATATCGTGCTCGTATACCCCGTGGGTAGATGGATAGGTGATCATCAGCGCGGACAGCCGGTCTGTGTATTCGGCGACTTTGGAACGCAGATCGTCGAGGTCGACGTCGCCGTTTGATCGGCACCCGATGACGACCACCTTCATGCCGGCCAGGGCGGCCGAGGCGGCATTGGTGCCATGTGCACTGGACGGGATCAGGCATACATCGCGCCCGGAGTCGCCGCGCGCAGCATGGTAGGCCTGGATGGCCAGCAGGCCCGCGTACTCCCCCTGCGACCCGGCATTCGGTTGCAGCGACACTGTGTCGTAGCCGGTGATATCGGTAAGCCACCCCTCCAGTTCGGCAATCAACCGGCGCAGTCCCGGGGTGTCCGACGGCGGCCCGAAGGGATGCTGGCGGGCGAACTCGGGCCAGGTGATCGGCTCCATCTCTGCTGCCGCGTTGAGCTTCATCGTGCAAGATCCAAGTGGAATCATGCTGCGGTCCAACGCAATATCCTTGTCGGCAAGTGAGCGTAGGTAGCGCATCATCTCGGTCTCGGTGCGGTACCGGGTGAACGCCGGATGGGTCAGGAACTCCGATGTCCGGGCCAACGCGGAACGCTGCCATCCGGGCCGGTCCCCGGTGTCGGCAATGTTCAGTCCGGCTGGCGGCGAACCGGTCGCACCCCTGGCGAAGGCTTCGAGCACGGCAGCGAGGTGCGCCTCGGTCGTAGTCTCGTCGCAGCTCACCGAGACGTGGTCGTCGTCGACCAGCCAGACGTTTATTCCGCGTTCTCCGGCTGCCGCAACCACCTCGCGTGCCCGGCCGGGCGATCGGCCCAGCACGGTGTCGAAGAACGAGTCGTGCACAACCTCGATCCCCGTGGCGACCAACCCTGCGGCCAGCGCCCGAGCATGAGTGTGTACTCGTCTCGCGATGGCGGTCAGGCCCTCCGCGCCGTGGTAGCTCGCATACATCGCCGCCATCACCGCCAAGAGGACCTGCGCGGTGCAGATGTTGCTGGTGGCCTTGTCGCGGCGAATGTGCTGTTCGCGGGTCTGCAGAGCCAGCCGGTACGCCGGTGACCCGTCCGCATCTTTGGACACTCCCACCAGGCGGCCCGGCAGCTGCCGGGCGTGTCTGGAGTGCACAGCCAGGTAACCCGCGTGTGGGCCGCCGAATCCCATTGGCACGCCGAAGCGTTGGGTGCTCCCGAAGGCGACGTCGGCGCCGGTCTCGCCGGGCGGGGTGATCAGTGTCAAGGCCAACAGGTCAGCGCCGACGGCCACCAGGGCGCCGCGCTCGTGAGCCTGCGCTATCAGGTCGCTCCAGTCATTGACGACCCCGCTCGCCCCGGGCAACTGAACGATCACGCCGAAGAATTCGCCGCCATCGGGCAGGTCCGAAACGCTGTCCGGAAGTCCGTTGCGTAAGTCGGCTACCACGATCTCGATGCCCAGCGGTTGGGCGCGGGTCTGAAGCACCGCCGCGGTCTGGGCATAGACGTCGGTGTCGACAGCGAGACGATGTCGCGACCCGCGCGCCGCCCGCAGCATGAGGGTCATCGCTTCGGCGGCGGCGGTCCCTTCGTCGAGCATCGAGGCGTTCGCGACCTCGAGAGCCGTGAGGTCGGTGACCATGGTCTGGAAGTTCAGCAGCGCTTCCAGGCGGCCCTGGCTGATCTCGGGCTGATACGGCGTATAGGCGGTGTACCAGGCGGGGTTTTCAAGAATGTTGCGGCGCAACACGGGTGGGGTCACGGTATCGAAGTAGCCCTGCCCGATCATCGATACCGCGACAGTGTTGGCGTCGGCGAGGCCGCGCAGTTCGGCCAGCGCCTCGGCCTCGGTGGCGGGCGGCGGCAAATGCTCCAGCCCGGACGCCCCAGCGTCCGCGCTCACCGGGTCGAGGATGCCGGCGGGCACTGCCTTGGCAGCCAGCTCGTCGAGCGACTCGACGCCGATCGTGCTCAGCAACGTGGCGACGGCCTGGGCATCGGGCCCAATGTGCCGGTCGGCAAAGCGAGGTTCGTTGGATTCCTGAGGGGCGGCGGGCCCGAAATTCGGCCTCGTGTTTGACCTCGTGTTTGACCTCGTGTTTGACATTGACAGACTCTTCCGACGATCGCCGCGGGCGCGGGGAGCGCATGCGAACTGGCTCCTCCCCCTCTGTCGTCGACCCGGTCGGGTGCCTGAGAGATTCGGCTCAGCCGGCTGATGCGCTCAGCCGACGGGTCCTTTCCCCATGGGCGGGTGCCCTGACCATGACCTAGCTCATCGCCTAGGCCACGGACGAGCGCACCGCTTTCCAGAGGCATCGGGGCCTCACGCGGTCCGGGGGCCTGAGAGGTTGACGGAGAGGTGTTGCTCCTTCGGCGCCCGTGGCTGGCTGCCACGGAACTCTCCCGCACAAGGGCGATGCTTGGCCGATTCTACCGGTCGGTGTCATTACTTGGCCGATCACCTCCGGTGTGAACGGCTCGGTTCAGCCGATCTTGCGGTCGCGGTGCTTTCGCCGCGAGGCCAGTTCGTCCTCCGGCGCGGAGATCGACTCGCCACCGTCGGCCCGTTCGCCGGGGAATTCGGCGATCGCCCCGGTGAGCTCGCGCATTGCTCCCGCCACCGCGATGCCGAACACGCCCTGCCCACCTTGCAGAAGATCGACGACCTCCTCGGCCGAGGTGCACTCGTAGACGGTGGTGCCATCGGAGAACAGCGTGATGTTGGCCAGATCTTGGACGCCCCGTTGCCGAAGGTGATCGACCGCGACGCGGATGTTGTGCAGTGAGATGCCGGTATCGAGCAGACGCTTGACGATCTTCAGGACCAAGACGTCCTTGAAGGAGTAGAGACGCTGGCTGCCGGAACCCGCGGCACCCCGGATCGATGGCACGACCAGTGAGGTACGAGCCCAGTAGTCGAGTTGGCGGTAGGTGATTCCGGCGACCTGGCAGGCGCTGGGTCCCCGATACCCGACGAGTTCGTCGGGCACCGAATCGTCGGGGAACAGACCACCCTGGACGGGCTCTGCGGCCACCCGGGGAGGCTTATCCGCCTGTGGGGCACCGGTGTTCAGGTCCAGTTCCGCCTGGCCTGGAGTGTCTCCCACTTGTCGAATCCTCTCGCCGTCAAAGCCCTCAACAACCCACGTCCCGACCTACGTATCGGACGTGCAACTGGGCCCGAACTGTGTCGAGCATACGCCCGAGAGGCTGCCGTGACTGCCCATCGGGAGTAAGTATGGCGGTCTAATTCGGTGTCGGCGAAACGCGCCGGGCGTGTCGAGTCCGACGAGACGCATCCGTGACCAAGTCCCGCACCGCCGCGGCGGCACCGTGGCAGGGGCCTGGACGCGAAAGACCTCAGGCGTCGCCGGCCTGCCGTCAGGTAGCTTTGAAATCGTCGGGCGACACGCTGTCGAGGAACTCCTTGAACTTTTCCACTTCGTCCTCGCGGACCGCGCCGGCGGGTTCGTCGTCGTTCTCGTCGGGGATGAGGAGCCCCGCCTCGGCGAGGACCGCCTCCTCGACGTAGATCGGCACGCCGAGACGCAACGCGATGGCCACCGAGTCCGACGGGCGGGCCGATACCTTGATGTCGCGGTCAAAGATGAGATCCGCGAAGAAAGTGCCCTCCTGCAGATCGACGATCCGCACCTCCTTGAGCGAATGGCCAAGGGCGCCAATGAGATCTCGGATCAAATCGTGTGTCAGCGGACGAGTGGGCTCGACGCCTTGCTGCTCCAGCGCGATCGCGGCGGCCTCCGACTGACCGATCCAGATCGGCAGGTAGCGGTCGCCGTTCGATTCGCGGAGCAACAACACGGGCTGGTTCTGGGGCTGCTCCACGCGAATGCCGATCACTCGAACCTCACCCATCTGCGCCTGCCCTCCGCACCGGTGTACCAGCCAAATCGGCCCCGGTTTGCCTAACGGCCCCGGTGCCACGTATTCACCGTGATTCTTCGTGAACCCGTTGCCGCGAGTCTAGTCCTCAGCGATCGAGAACGTCGCGTACGGCAGACTTGATCAACGAGGTGTGCAGCGTTATCGCCAGCGCCGCCACCTCGCGGGCCAGATCGTCGGCGCGGTCCCGCGCGCCGGTTTTGCCCGCTTTGACGACCGGGCTGGCGATCTGGGCGATGAGATCGGATTGCCGGTCCGCAGCGGATCGGAAAGCCCGCAGATGACGTGGTTCGACGCCGTAGTCAGCCAGTGCGCGGGCACATTGCGCGATGACGATGGAATGCTCGTCGAACAGGACCGTGCCGGCGCTCTTGAAGATCGGGGTGATGACGCCCGCCTTGACCAGAGAGGTCAGCAGGTCGTCATCGACGCCGGAACGTTCGAGCAGGTCCGCGCGACTCACTCGCAGTTGAGTCGGCGCAACCGCGGACCGGTTCGGGAAGCCGGGCCGGTCCGGGTGGGCCGTGTGCTCGTCGCCTACCGTCACCAGTCGCGGCGTCCCGTACGTCGATCCGGTTTGTGGAAGCTCCCCGTCCGGGTAATCGTCGAGTTGAGCCTTGATGACTTTGAGGGGCAGGTACTTATCCCGCTGCGCGGTCAGGATGAACCGCAACCGGGCGCAGTCGTAGGCAGTGAACCGCCGATATCCCGAAGCCGTGCGCTCGGGGGTGACCAGCCCCTCTGCCTCCAGGAAGCGAATCTTGGAAATGGTGACGTCCGGGAAGTCGCCGCGCAGCAGATCAAGGACGGCCCCGATCGACATCCCGTTCGGCGCAGGTGTGTCGGGTTGGGTCATCGGAGCGTTGGCGCAGGCGCTCGTGGTGTCGGTTGTCCGTCGGCGACAATCAACCCGCGGCGCCGTCGTCCTTCGGTCCGGCCAGGAAAACCAGACGGAACTTGCCGATCTGGACCTCGTCGCCGTTGGCCAGCACCGCAGAGTCGACCGGTTCGCGATTGACGTATGTGCCGTTGAGGCTGCCCACGTCGACGACCTGGAACTCGCCGCTCTCGAGCCGGAACTCGGCGTGGCGTCGACTCACCGTGACGTCATCGAGGAAGATATCGCTGTCCGGATGCCTACCGGCCGACGTCGTGGGCTGGTCGAGCAGGAAGCGTGACCCCGCGTTGGGGCCGCGTTTGACGACCAGCAGCGCCGACCCGGCGGGCAGTCCTTCCACCCCGGAAACCGCGCTCTCGCCACTTGCCGCCGGCGGAGCGTCCAGCTCGTTGAGGAAGTCTGCGCGGAACACCGACGTCGTTTCCACTGTGACCTCGTCAGAGTCAGACCCAGAATTGAAGTCCTTGTCCGTCACTCGCTGCTCCTCACTGGCTGCTGTGGCGGTATCCGGCCGGAACCCCAGCTGTCACGCCGATGATGTCGACCGTACCGCGCACTGGACTCAATTGTGGCCACCACGGCCGGATCCGCGCGTTGCGATCCGGTGTGCACGACCCTAACAACACCTCACTCCGTCACGTGTCCGCGGTAGCCGTCAGCGTCGAGGAGTTCACCGAGGACCGCCTCGAGCGCACCCGTCTCGACCTCGAGTTCGACCAGCCAGCCCGCACCATAGGGGTCGGAGTTGACCAACTGCGGGTTTCCCTCTAGATCACCGTTCACCGCAACGACTTTCGCGGTGGCCGGCGCATACAGGTCGGAAACGGATTTCGTGGATTCCACTTCGCCGAACGCATCACCGGCCGCCACGTCGGCTCCGACGTCGGGCAGTTGGACGAAAACGACGTCTCCGAGCGCGGACTGCGCGAAGTCGGTGATGCCGACGCGCACCGTGTCGTCGCCGGTCCGTTTCACCCATTCGTGTTCGGCGGTGTAGGACAACTCGGCGGGAATATCGGTCACGGCGCTCCTTCAGCTCTGGTCAATCTCGACCCGAGGGCCGACGGCGGTGGTCATTTGACGGGCTGAGCGTATTGGCGGTCTTTCGGTTGCCGCAAGGTGGTGACGTCTACCTGGTCGGATTGCTGCACCAAAACAGTGCCGCCCACGCGTTCGACGCTGTCCACCGCTCCCCCCGGAATGTTCAGCGCCGCGGCCAGCGTGGGGGGATCCCCGATCGCGAGAACCGAATAGGGCGGACTCAGGGTGGTGGAATCGCAGATCAGTGCCCCCGGGGCCCCGACGATCCAGGTGTCCACCCCTACCCGCACCGAGACCTGACCACCGTCCTGTGTTCCCTGAATCTGCATTGCTTCGGCACCCGCGGCGCGCAACTCGTTGATCACGTCGAGCATCGTCTCCGGCGAGACCCCCTGTGCGGGGTCCTCGATGGTCAGCCGCACACCGGGCCCGGTTGCCGGGACCGTGCCGATCAGTATCGACAGTGCCGCCAGGCGCGCTCTGGCATTCTCGATCGCCGCCTGATCACTGCTGCCTGAGGCTCGGAGTTCGGCCAGTGTTCGCTCCAGGTCGGCGACCTCGGTGTTCAGCGCCGCCTCACGCTGCTGCAGCGAGTCCAGCAGCACCAGCAGATCAGCGGGCCGCGCTGTTTCCAGCGCGTCGCCGGAGCCCGTCTGTCGCACTTGGGCGGCGATCGCGACGCCCAGTAGCAGGCATAACAACACCGCCAACCCGCTGAACACGCGTTGTGACCGCCCTCGGGAACCCACCTCTGTCCGGTGGCCGGAGTGCCGGTCTTCCACGTCCGGCGCGGGGCCGTCCGCCCGCCGCTCGTGGCGGCCCGGGTGAGGCTGGGCGGAATGCTGTGGCTGATGTTCGCTCGTCATCACGCCCCGAAGAGCCTGCGCCGCAGCGCGGCCGCGTTGCCGAAGATCCGGATGCCCAAGACCACGATGATCGCCGTCGACAGCTGAGTTCCAACGCCCAGTTGATCGCCGACGTAGACGATCAGGGCGGCCACTAGCACATTGAAGACGAAAGAGATGACGAACACCTTGGAGTCGAAAATCCGTTCCAGGTACGCGCGCAGACCGCCGAACACCGCGTCGAGGGCTGCCACGACCGCGATCGGCAGATAGGGCTGGACGAACTCGGGGACACTGGGATGGAAGACGACACCGAGCACGACACCGACGACGAGTGCGACGATTCCGATCAATTTGGCCCAATCCGTGTGGCGAAGTTGACCTCGCGAACCGACCCCGCCGGCAAGGTCAGCCTGTCACCGGCGGTGACGGCGACTCCGACGTCGTAGGCTTTCTCCAGCAGCCGCAGCCGTAGCAAGCCCGAACTCCGAGCGAACGAGTCCTGCATCGCCTGCGGCGGACCGATTGCGAGGATGACATAGGGACTGGCGATCGGTTGATTATCGACCAGAATCCCGCCTCCGGCCTGACGGATCGTCACGTTCGGGCCGATGCGTACGCCGCCGACTGAGATGGCTTCGGCGCCGCTGACCCATACAGAGTTGACGACCAGTTGCAGGTCGCGGTCGAGGATCACTTGTCGACTGCCCGCCACGCGTTGCTCGGAGACGTCGGTCAGACCACGCGAATTCCCCGGATCGGAGACGGTGATGGTCAGCCCCGGACCGATCACCGGGGTCACCGCCGCGGCGGAGTCGGCCCGGTCCAGGTCGGCGAGCAGTTGGCGTCCGGTGGCGTCTCCTTCCAGGCGGCTGCGCCGTTGGGCGTCCACCTCGGCCGCCACGTGTCCACGGCGAGCGGTGAGCTCCGCCGCGTCGGACTCGGCGGACCGCACACTTGCCACCAGCGCCTGCTGGGATTCGCGCACTCTGGGCGCGGTGGACTGCGCCTGCGCCCAGGCAAGTGTGAACACCGAAGCCACCAGGACAGCCGCGAGCACCTGCCAGGTCCGCTCCGCCGGCTGCGTCCGTCGCTGCTTCGAACTCGCCGCTGCGGCGTAGCCGGGGTCGAGGTGGTCGGAGAGCAGCGACCGCAGCAACGACGGCACCGGAATCAGCGTCGGGCCGCCCGCGCGGTGCGCATTGCGGCCGGAGTCGAAACCGCCCAACGTGCTCATGTTCGTCTACTCGCCCACGGACGTCGTGTTCGGCCCCGAGGTATTCGACGCCGCGGGGGGCATGGTGCGCATCACCATGACCACCTGGATGAGGTAGAGGACCGCGGACCACAGATACATGGCCAGCCCCCAGATCAGAAACCCCCACCCGACCGCGAGTACGACCCGGGCCCACAACCCGTCGTGCTGCCCCAGCAATACCAGCGGAAGGCCCGACATCAACGCGAACGTGGCAGCCTTGCCGACATAGGTGACGGGCAATGCCGACAACCCACGGCTGCGCAGCAACGGCAGCGTCGCGGCCAAGACAAGGTCACGTCCGAGCAGCAGGCCCATGAACCACCACGGGATCGCGCCGGCCAATGCCATCGCCACGGGGACGACCATCATGTAGATCCGGTCGACTGCGGGGTCGAGCAGCGCGCCCAGCCGCGAGGACTGGTTGTCGAATAGGCGCGCGATCTTGCCGTCCGCCCAATCGGATACTCCGCTCACCATCAAGACGGCGACCGCCCACCCGGTGGCACCGGCGATGAGCAGCAGGTACAGGAAGACAGGTACCAAGACCAGGCGGACGACCGAGAGCGCATTCGGCACCGTCAGCACCCGATCCTGCGGTGTCAATCCCGGGCTTGCAGCGTGGCCGCCCGCCGCCTTGGCCATGGCAGTAGAACCTAGCGGAACACGCCGGGCAGACTGAGCGCGGACATCGCGTCGTCGGCCAGCGGATTGTCGTGCACCATGTAGGTCCATGTCGAGGTCGGCCGCGCCAGCTTGGAGAGATCGACACCGAGTTCGTCCTCGATCGACGGCGCGGTGTCGAACGTCTGCTGGGCCGCTTCGATAGCATCGGCGGCAAGTGAGGCAAAGGCATCGACGGCCATCCGGTGGAATTCGTCGAGCGGATTCTGTCGGCCCAGGGCGCGCAGGTGGATGCTCTCCCGGATATCGGCCAGGTATGCCAGATGTTCGGTCCAGCCGCGGTCCAGGTGGTGCAGCATGATCAGGCGGCAGATCTTCTCCAGCTTTTCTTCAGCTTCCGGGCCGAGTTGCTCGGTGAGCTCCTCGTAGCGCTCCGGCGACAGCGCGGCCAGTTCCTCGCGCGCGGTTGCGGTGCGCAGCAGCGTGTCGCGGCGCTCGACCAGAATCCCCCGTTGCTGCGCGATCAACTGGTTGTAGCGCCAGGTGGTGGCATGCACCTCGAGCAGTCGGCCTTCGGCGATCCGCTGAGCGCTTTCGAGCAGGCTTGCCGCTTTCGGGGTCAGCACCTTGCCGTTCTCGTCGCAGTCGACCGGCAGCTTGTTGGGTTCCAGATATGCCACCACGACGTCGTCCTCCCAGCTGGAGAAGAACAGCGACGAGCCCGGGTCGCCCTGCCGGCCGGCCCGGCCCCGGAGCTGATTGTCCAAACGCTCAGTGTGGTGTCGGCCGGTGCCGATGACGTGCAGTCCGCCCAGATCGGCCACCCGCTTTTTCTCAGCGGCGTTGTCGTCGACCTCAGATCCCCCCAACCGGATGTCGGTGCCGCGGCCGGCCATTTGAGTGGACACGGTGACCGCGCCCAGCGCACCCGCCTCGGCGATCACGGCCGCCTCCTCGGCATCGTTCTTGGCATTGAGAACAACCGCCGGGACCCCCGCCTTGAGCAGACGTTCGTGCAGGTCTTCGGACTCGGCGATGTCACGGGTGCCCACCAGCACCGGCTGGCCGGTCTCGTGCACCGCCGTGATGTGTTCGACGATGCCGTCGTTCTTGGCGGCGGCCGTGACGTACACCCGGTCGGTTTCGTCTTCGCGGATGTTGGGGGTGTTGGGCGGGATCGGCGAGACGCCGAGCTTGTAGAACTGTCGGAGCTGCTCACCGGCGGCGAGCGCGGTACCGGTCATCCCGCAAACTCGGGGGTATCGGTTGATCAATGCCTGCACGGTGATGGTGTCGAGAACCTCACCGGTCTCGGTGGTCGCGATGCCCTCCTTGGCTTCCACCGCGGCCTGCAGACCGTCCGGCCATCGCTGCAGGGTCGCGATTCGTCCGCGCGAGGCGTTGATCAGATGCACCGCGTTGTCCCGCACGATGTAGTGAACGTCGCGCTGCAGCAGGACGTGTGCATGCAGAGCGACGTTGATCTCGGTGAGCGTCGTGACGACATGCTCCTCCGAATAGAGGTCGATGCCCCCCAGCGCAGCCTCCATCTTGAGGGCGCCTACCTCGGTCAGGTGCACGTTACGGCTATCGGTGTCAGCAGCGAAGTCCTTCCCCTCTTCGAGGTCGCCGACCAGCCGGATGATCTCGGCACGGGGTGTCTCCCGGTGGCTGGTTCCGGCCAGCACCAGCGGCACCAGTGCCTCGTCGACCAGAACCGAGTCGGCCTCGTCGATCAACGCCACGTCGGGATTCGGGGACACCAGGTTCTCGACGTCGGTCACGAGCTGGTCGCGCAGCACGTCGAAACCGATCTCGTTGACCGACGCGTAGGTGATGTCGCGCCGGTAGGCCTCGCGGCGCTGCGCGGCGGTGGAGTCGGCGGTGATCCAGCCGACCGTCAGGCCCATTGCTTCGATGAGCGGGCCCATCCATTCGGCGTCGCGGCGGGCCAGATAGTCGTTGATCGTGATGACGTGCACGCTGCGGCCCCCGAGCGCATAGCCGGCCGCCGCGATCGCGCCCGCCAAAGTCTTGCCTTCGCCGGTGGCCATCTCGACGACATCACCGGCCAGCATTCGCAGTGCAGCCTGCAGCTGCACATCGAAGGGACGCAGCGCGGTCCTGCGTTCGGCTGCCGCTCGGGCGATCGCCAGGAACTGGGGAATGTCCGCGGAGTCCGCCAGGTCGCCGAGTTCGAGTAGGCGGGCCGCCTTGGCCAGCTGCTCGTCATCGTACTCAGCAACCTTGGCGTCGAACTCGGCAGACTCATCGACCAGCACCATCGACTGCGTCTGGTCCTTTTCGGCGCTGGCGCCGAGGAGTTTCCAGAACCGGTGGGACAGCCGCCCGGGTCTGGGTTTCGCGGAAGTCTTCGAAGAGTTGCGAGCCACACGATCACGGTACGCGGCGCGGGTCGGGGGTGGCGACGTCCAGTGGCGCTTGTCGACTCGATCCGTCGGGTTAGCCCCCTCGGAAGACGCTGCCGCAAGGTTGGCGGGGTAGTTTGCCCGAATGGAACTCTTCGCCCCCACCCTCGACTGGCGCAGCGAGGTCTGGACCTCGCTGTGGTGGATCGCCCAAGGCTGGGGATATGCGGCGGTGGCCACGCTCGTGGCCGTGACATTGATCGCCCGCTACACCACCTGGGGTCGGCAGTTCTGGCGCATCACCCGGGGATACTTCACCGGCCCCGACAGTGTCGTTGTGTGGCTGTGGCTGGCGGGCATGCTGCTGCTCGTCATTTTGAGCGTTCGGCTGTCGGTGCTGTTCAGCTTCCAGGGCAACGACATGATGACCAGCTTCCAGGTCATTGCTTCCGGGGTGGGGGCCGGCGATGACGCTGTCAGAGAATCGGGCAGAGACGGCTTCTGGATGTCGATGACTGTCTTTGCCGTCCTGGCTGTCATCAACGTCTCCACCATCATGATCGACCTGTTGGTGACCCAACGGTTCATGCTCAGGTGGCGAACCTGGCTCACCGACCAGCTGACCGGCGATTGGCTGGACGGCAAGGCCTACTACCGTGCGAGATTCATCGACGACACCATCGACAACCCCGACCAGCGCATCCAGATGGACATCGACATCTTCACCGCCGGTGTCGGGGCGCTGCCCAACACGCCGAACAACACCTCGGGCAGCACGCTGCTGTTCGGTGCCGTCTCGTCGATCACTGCCATGGTTTCCTTCACGGCGATTCTGTGGAATCTGTCGGGTCCGGTGACCCTGCCGTTCGTCGGCCTCGAGCTTCCCAAGGCGATGTTCTGGATCGGCCTCGTCTACATCCTGTTCGCTACCGTGGTTGCTTTCTGGATCGGCCGGCCGATCATCACGCTGGCGTTCAACAACGAGAAGTTCAACGCCGTCTTCCGGTATGCGCTGGTTCGCTTGCGCGACGCGGCCGAGGCGGTGGCCTTCTACCGCGGGGAGATCGCGGAGCGCACCGGGCTGCGGCGCCGGTTCGCCCCGATCGTCGAGAACTACAAGAAGTACGTGAACCGGATGGCGGCCTTCTTTGGCTGGAACCTGTCCATCACCCAGGCCCAGGAGCTGATTCCCTACGTCGTACAGTTCTCCCGGTTCTACAACGGCGAAATCACTCTCGGGCAGCTCTCCCAGACCGCAAGTGCCTTCCGCGAAATCCTCAGCGGTCTGTCGTTCTTCCGGAACGCCTACGACAACTTCGCCGGCTGGCGGGCGGCGATCATCCGCCTGCACGGACTCGTGATCGCCAACGAGGAGGGCCGCGCGCTGCCCTCAGTCAGCGCCGAGGATTCCGTCGGCGGCCGCGTCGAGTTAGACGACATCGAGGTGCGGACCCCGGGCGGTCGGCAGCTGATAGAGCCTCTCGACCTGTCGCTGGAACCGGGCGATGCGCTGGTGATCACCGGCGCTTCCGGTACCGGAAAGACCACTCTGCTGCGCAGCCTGGGGCGGCTGTGGCCGTTCGCTTCGGGTTCCGTCAGATACCCGATCGAAGACAACGCAACGATGTTCCTGTCGCAAATGCCCTATGTGCCGCTCGGCGACTTGCGTACCGTTGTGACGTATCCGAACGAGAGTGGCACCATCACCGACGAGGACCTGCGCGCGGTGCTCGACGAGGTCGCCCTGCCTCATCTGACCGACCGGCTGGACGAAGAACAAGACTGGGCCAAAGTGCTGTCCCCGGGCGAACAACAACGCGTTGCTTTCGCCCGAATCCTGCTGACCAGGCCCCGAGCGGTTTTCCTGGACGAATCGACCTCGGCACTCGACGAAGGCCTGGAATTGATACTCTACCGGCTGGTTCGCACCCAACTACCGGACACCATCCTGGTCAGCGTCAGCCATCGGTCTACCGTCGAACAACACCACACCAGGCAGTTGCAACTGCTCGGTGAAGGCCGGTGGTATCTCGGCAACGTCGGCGACGAACTGCTTCGCAGCTGATGGCGGGTACCGCCCCGAGGTGATCTGCGCCCTGCGCGCCCGTGCTCTGGATTCATCCGCGCAGCGCCTTGATGCGGGCCCCGAATTTCGATCGCAGGAAGAGGACGCCAACCAGGATCGACACGTAGGAGGCGCCCATCACGGCCCACGCGAACGGCAGTAGCAGCGGCTGGCCGTACAGCGTGAGGCCGTCGAATGCCCCCGGCGCGACGGCGAATCCGGCTCCCATGATTATCCCGCCGCAAAAACACCGGATCACCCGCGGGGCAAGCGGACCGATCAGCTTGGCGCCCTTCATCGACCGGCCGGCGACCACTGCGCCGGCCAGCATCACGACAAGAAGGGCTATCCGTTCGATCGCCAGGTCCCCGATACCCCGGGAGACGTCACCCAGCAGCTCGGTGTAGGCCCACGGACCGAAGACTTGCACCAGTGCGACGAACAGCAGCCCGATGATGAAGGTTGCGGTTCGTGGGTCCCAGGCGTTTCGCAAGAACTCGCGGAAGCTTTCGTGCGGACCGAGGACCAGTCGGCGCACGGTCAGTGCGGTGACCACACCCAGCCCGAGAAGGGTCGGTATCGGATAGTCCAGGGACGTCAACGCCGGTGTCGAGCGGACGTGGGTGGTGGCCAGCCGGCCGAACAGGTGGGGGGCGATCACACAGCCGAGGTAAAAGCCGATCAGGGTCAGTCCGAAAGCGTATTCGCCCGAGCCGATCCGGGCTACCGACCCGGTCGTGCAGGCGCCGTTGATGACCGCTCCGATGCCGAGCAGAAGTCCGCCGGCCACCGACCACACCGTGATCGGCACCACCTGGGGGGTCGGTCGCACGCCGGTCGCCAGCGCCACCAGCGTCAACCCGCCAGCCACCCAGAACCAGGTGTACACGATGGCCAGCAGCCGGTCCCAGGACTGGCGATGCACGATGTCGTCGATCGCGACCACCGTGCAGGTATTGCCGCGTTGGATCGCTACCCCCATCACGAACACCAGCACCAGCGCGACCAGCAACGCCAGCGGACCCATTGGCGCACATTAACCCATTTGTTAGCGGTTCGCGGCGGTCAGAACCTGGAGAGCCGACAGACTCGCCCCGCTGGGATGGCACCTCCCGGAAACATCCGCCTGGCAGGCTGTGGCGCGTCCGGATCACTGTGCGTCGCGCCACGCCAGGGGGTTGAGCCCCCGGTAGGGGTCGTCTTCTCGGAGCCGCCGTAGGTCGGCCAGGATTTCTTCCAGTGCCAGCTGGGTGCGCTGTTTGACGGCCTCCGTCCATGCCCGTTCCCTAACGCCGCGCGGTCTGGTCGTGTCGATAGGTGCACCGAATCGCAAGTACATCCGTTGCGGTCGAGGAATCAGCGTGGGGCCGATCCCTCGGAGCAACGGCATGGTCATTTCTGGGCGGCCGTTGAACCTGCGGGCCACGGCTTTGCTGCACCTTGCGTAGGTGCTGTCGCGGGTGGTCCAACTGCGGTAGATATCGTCTGCGCCAACTAGACCCGCGGGCACGATGGGATAGTCGTTCTCCACCGAAAGCCGCGCGAATCCGGTGCGGCCCTCCCCGCGCAGCGTGTACTCCTCCCCTTTGAATTTGGGGATCTCCCGTCCGCCGCCCGGGAACACCAGGACGGTTTGGTCGTGGCGCATGAGTTCACGGGCGGTGTCCGGTGCCCCGACCACGCCGCCGAACGCCGCCAGCAGGTCGGCAGCCGGTCCACGCAGGTTTCCGAAACTCCGGTCCGCCAGCGGCAGCACCCGGGTCCCGATGGCGCGCCGCACCGTATCGGAGATCATGAAAACCTCCACACCGACCTGAGTGTGATTGCCCACCAACAAGAATCGTCCATCAGCGGGTAGGTGCCTTGTACCGTCGACGTAGGGCCGGGACAAGTCCAGAAGTGGGCGGAGGCTTTCGGTTGCTGTGTCGAGCACCCGACGCAGCGTCTGGACCCGGCCACTGGGGTTCATGATGGTCGCGATGTGGATGTTTTCACTCATGCTTGGTTGCGCCAGGGCGAGAGAACACGACGGTGATCGACGGCGGACTCAACCGCATCGGCGGTGACAGGATATCGATCTGCATCTGCGGATCGGCGGCGCGGCCGAGAGCCTCGAACGCCGATGGGCTGTAGGCGCGCAACAGACTTATGAACGTGTCGTGCAGGGACGGCGCCAGTGACGACCACGGCATGAACAGCAGATACGTTGGAATCAGCAACGCGGGAGACAGCGTGAACGACAACGGGGTCTGGCGTTTGACGTCGATAACCAGGAAGCGCCTGCCCACCCGGGTGGCCTCGGCGATGGCCCGGCAGGCGACCGCCGGCGGTAGGTGGTGAAACGACATTGCGAACAACACCAGGTCGTAGCTGTTGTCCTCGGCCTCGATCGCGGTTGCATCAATCACCTGGGTGCGCGCCCGCGGGTGGTTTCCCAACTCTCCCGCGGCGATGTTGGCCACCGAGGTCGAATCCAGATCGCTGACGGTGACGGTCGCCGTCGGGTGCAACTCAAGGATTTTCGCCGAGAGCTTTCCGTGGCCCGCGCCTAGTTCCAGGATTCGCGGGTTGGGTATCTCGGAAACGATGTCCAGCGCCGCCTGAGCGTACTTCTCATGGTGATTGGTCAGCGTGCCCAATCTGTCGAGCACGGCGATGACTTTCTGCTTGACTTCATCGGGCACATCGTCGCGATCGAGGTACTCCAGTGTGTCGGTCTGGAATCGTCGGTCCAGCCACGATGCGTCGGGGCCGCCCCTCGGCATCCTGGCGATCGTGTGATCGAGTACATCGGCCGCGCTCATGGACGTCTCCTTCGCTAGATCTTGTTGTTCGACTCTGCGTTCATCGTAACGAACGAACTAGTTCGTTTGTTATGATTAGCCTGTGAGAACCACGACCGAACTCCGGGACCAGATCCTTGCCGCGGCCCGCTCGGAGTTCGCGCAATACGGTCTGGCCGGAGCCCGCATCGATCGAATCGCCCGAGCTGCCAATGCCAGCAAGGAACGCCTCTACGCGCATTTCGGCGACAAAGAAAGCCTCTTCCGGGAGGTGGCCGCTGCCGACGGCGCGGAGTTCTTCCGGGCCGTCGCCCTGCGCCCCGATGCGGTCCCCGAGTTCGTGGGCGAGATTTTCGACCTGGCCCAGAGCCGGCCCGAGCATCTACGGATGATCACCTGGGCCAAATTGGAGGGTTTTCCGCTCGATGAGCCACAAGTCGACGGCGAACGTGCACCAGACCGCGCAATTGCGGACCTCGAACGAGCTCGTGAGCAGGGGCATGTCGATGCCGCCTGGGACCCGCGCCAGCTGTTGGTCCTCCTGTTCGCGATCGGATTGGGGTGGGCGCATTGGCCAGACTCCCGCGCGGCGACCACCGACCCGGGTGTTATCGCCGATCGCCGCGCAGCGGCGGTCGAAGCGGCGACCCGTCTCGTGAAACCGGTCAAACGGCCCTGACGGCCTCGTCGGTGCGCAGCGCTCTAGTTGGCGATTCGGGCGAAATAGTCCCTGATGGCGGTGGTGTCGTCGAGGGTTGTGATGGCGCCGATATAGCCGTCGGGCCGCACGACCACGCGACCGCCATTCCGCAGGCCCAGACGCTCGGCGAGCGCCTGGCGTGGGTCGGCGATGACGATGTCGTAGCCGGACTTCGGGGTGCCGTCACGGTCCACCAGAACCTGCAGCCGGCCTTCGTCCCCGGCTGTTGGTGCCGGGTATTCGGATGCGACCGTGACGACGGTGTGGTCCAGGTTGTCAGCGCCAAGGACTGCCCGAAGTCCGTTGTATACCGCCGGGTCGCTGACACAGGGAAAGTGTTGGCCGGTGGCCACCTTGGCGGCTTTGGGTCGATCGCCGACGGCGACGGGGCTGTGCGGGTAGCTGAGTTTAACTTCCGCGATGTCTTCGATCATGGCGCGGCGGGCGGGTGCAATGTGGCTGAGCTGGCCGAGCAGCACGTCGCGAGCCCGCCGGGCGAAGCCGGACAGCTGCCACATGCGGGTGATCCTTTCGCTCAACCTGAGAACCCCCTGGGCGATGGGGTGACGCTCGGCGTTGTAGCTGTCCAACAGGGTGTCGCCGGCCTCCCCGTGGATAACTGCGGCGAGCTTCCAGGCCAGGTTGAAGGCATCCTGCATGCCGGTGTTCATGCCTTGGCCGCCCGCGGGGGAATGGATGTGGCCCGCGTCGCCGGTCAGGAAGGCCCGCCCGAAGCGGTATCGAGGCACCTGAGCGGAATGGATCTGGAAATAGCTCAGCCAGTGCAAGCGCAACAACCGAATACTGCCGACCCGGCGATCGATGATCTCCTGCAACTCTTCCAGGGTGGGCTCCGCGTCACCGGGCGTCGCAGGGGTGTGCACCTGGGCGAGGAACCGCATCCGGCCGCCGCGCATCGGCATCGCGACCACGGGACCGTCGGCAGACAGGAAGTTATACGCGCAATGGGTGTCCAGGTGGTGGTCCGCGTCAACGTCGGTGACGAGCCCGCGCGCGTTTAAGCGATCTGATCGGCGGATGGCCTTTCAGACCATGTCGTCAACGACGACCGTCGCGTAACCCATTCCGATGTAAGCGATTACGAGGGCGATCATGAGGATGGCGAGGGCAATGTCCGCGGCCGTCTTGCGCAGAAACAGCCCAGCAACCCCTCCGGCCACGATAAGGCCCTGAAAAAGCAGGTCCAAGTCCCGGCTCAGCTCCCCGATAAGGATTTCGTGCAGCACGTTGACCGCGATGAAAAAGATCAGCACCCCGAAAAAGATCGGCCGAACCCGGGCAAAGGCCACCGAAGGCGAGAGGCCGTCGGTTTCCACAACTGGCTTCGAGGGCGGCAACAGGACGGACATGACGAGGATTCCGGCCGGCACGACGAGATACGCTACTAATTCGAGGATGGTGGTTTGCGTCACGGTTTGTCGGTAGTACGTTGACGCCAGCCACACCTCGATGACCAACACGAGTAGGAAGATCTGCCATAGCATCGCCGGCACGAACGGCCGTCGCTGCGGCTCCCAGCACCAATCCCGCACCGCGACTGCGAGTTGGCTTATCAGTTGGCCGAAGGCGATGCCGAGGATCACCGTGTAGAACCACCACATCCGAGCATGGTCGCACGCTCACGATTCTTCGTGCCCGGCTATCGTTGTCGTGTCCGCCGCCTTCGTTCAACCTGAACTTCGACTAGGCACGCGGGCTGGATTCCCCCGCCCGCCTCGCTGCGTGCTCCCCCGCCCGCCTCGCTGCGTGCTCCCCCGCCCGCCTCCCGAAGAACGAACCCTCGCCGAGTTGCGTTCCGCTGGCGTAGCCCTTGGCATCCTGGGCGATGTTGCAGGCGCAGGCGCCGGCCGCGTACAAGCCGGGAACCACGCCGCCGTCGCCACGCAGCACCTCGCCGTCGATCGATACCGTCAGTCCGCCCAGGGTGAACCCCGAGTACATCGCTTGGCCCAACGTCAGATCGAAGGCCGCCCAGGGGCCGGTATCTTGGGCCGCAACGTATTCCGGCTGTTTGTGAAAGTCTGGGTCCTCGCCGTTGGCCGCGTTGGCGTTGTACCTCTCCAGGGTTGCGGCGAGGTTGCCTGCCGGGATGCCCAGGGCGGCCTCCATCTCGGCGACCGTTTCCCAGCCGTCGATGAATCGGATCAACGGCATCGCGGGCATCTGCATGTGGGCTTCGTCGACGATGAGGTAGGCCGACTGATCGGGCTGTTCGAGCACGAAAGCCGAGGTGCGTGAGTGGTAGGAGTCCTCGGCAACGAAGCGCTTGCCGTGTTTGTTGACAATGACGCCGGTCAGCAGAACCTCGGGAGGGTAGGCGGCGGCGGTGATGAACAGCTGATTCATATTGTCGACACCGCCCCCGGCGGAGACGCCCAGTCGGATGCCCAGGCCGTCGTCGTTGGGGTTGCCCAGGATGAACGGGGCGACGTTCCCGTGATGTTTGGTCTTGCGTTCCTGACTGAGCGCCGGCGTGTATTCGGCCACCATCTCGGCGTTCATCGCGAAACCACCCGTGGCGATGATGACAGCCTTGGCCCTGGCCGCGCCGGTGTCGCCGAAGTGTTTCCAGCGCACGCCGATCACGGCCCGGTCTTCGTCCACGACCAACCCTGTTGCTCCGGTCTCGTAGCGGAACTGCACACCCAGGTCCGCGGCGCGTTTGAGCAGCAGGTCGATCACCATCGCTGCCCCACCCAATTCGCCCGGCACCGGCACGGAGTGGCCGCGGGGCGCCGGCTTGGCCTGTTCGCAGAAGGGCCACACTTTCTCGTTGCCGGTGTAGGAAAGCCCTTCGGTGCCCGGCGGGACGACGATCTTGCCAGGGTAGTAGCTGCGCTCGAATTGAAAACCCAGCGCCTCAAGCCAATTGAAGTGTTCCACGCTGCCATCGCAGTAGGCGCGGATCTTGTCGGGTTCAGGATCGCGGGACGTCGCGATCAGGTACTTGTACATCTCCTCGGGTGTATCGTCGTGGCCGGTCGCCTGCTGGACGGCGGTCCCGCCGCCGAGATAGAAGTGGCCGCCGGCCATCGATGTCGTCCCGCCCGCCGCCGCGGCCTTCTCCAGAACCAGGACACGGGCGCCCGCCGCGGCGGCGCTGACGGCCGCGCACCCGCCGGCTATTCCGAACCCGAGGACCAGCACGTCGGCGTCGTCCGACCACGACGTGATCTCGCCGCTGTCCACGGTTTCCGGGATGTGCTGCATGGTCACTGCTCCTCGATGTTTCAGTTGGCCTGTCGGGTCACAGGGTCTCCCGCTTTATCTGGTCAAAAAACACCTGTACATCGGCCGGAATGTAGGCGATCTCGAGGTACGGCACGCCTGCGCTTTCGGCTGTGACATAGGCGAACCGCATCCCGCCGGGCATCGTCCCGGCCATGGCGACCGTTGCGCCGTTGCGTTCGGCCTCACTGACGGCGAGGTCGAATCCCTCGGTGTCCTTCGCCGGAATACAGATGTGGTGCAGACCCGGTCCGTGCTGGTCCAGGAAGTCGGCATAGATGTTTCGGCCCGAAACCGGCGCGATCAGCTCCAGTTGGGTGTCCCCCGCGTAGCTCAAGGAGATGTCTGCTACGAAGTCTGCAGGCTGGCCGCGGTATCGGCACGTCTGCGGCTCGAAGTGCACTCCGGGCATGCGAACCCACCTCTTGGCGCCCACGAGCGAGGTCAGCATCGATTCGGTGGCCGCGAGGTTCCCGGTTACCCAGGCGATCTGGACAGGTGTCTGGTCAAGCATCCCTGTGAGGATATCGCCCGTGGCGCCGATACCGGCGTTCGGCCTGAACCTCAGGGCAGGGCGGGTGGTTCGGCAAGGCTGGCCGACGCCGCGGAGATGGTGTCCTCACGGGCCTGCTGCCTGGCGACCTGCCATGACACCGCGGCCGGCAGGACGCCCCAGGTGCTGTTGAAGATACCGATGAGGACAGTGCGGCCATCCGGAGTGTTGGTGTACACCGGTCCGCCCGAATCCCCCTTCTTGCTGACCACACCGTCGGTCATCGTGAACCAGCCGTTGTTGACGGCTTCGATGATCCCGCAACTCTCCTTGGTCACTACGCCGAAGTGGCAGACGGGCATTCCGGCGACCGGAAGTACCGCCGGATCGGTGACGAGCACCTGCCCGCCGGGCAAAACGTTGTTGATCATGACGTCTGAGGTGAGGTGTATGACCTGCCAGTCGGTGATCTGGTGATTGGTGTCCACCGTCATGCCGTTGGGCGTGTTGTCGCGGAACGAGCCTTGGGTACCGATCATGGTGCCGTGCTTGTCGGTGACCGTTCCGGACGCACGGCAATGGCCCGCGGTGAACGCGACGCGCGTTGCTGGATCGACGTAGCCGAGGGTGCAGAGCACCGAGTCCTGGTGGATCTCCATGCCGGGGTGCACGAGCACATCCGGTTGAGCGTGGACGGATGCCGAGGTCAGCAACAGGGCGATCGCTGGTGTGCCCAGCACCACGAGCAGCTGCAGCAATCGATGCTTCAGTTGTGCTGACACATCAGACATGGAGACCCCTCGCTCTTCCCAGCGGGTAATACCCGATCTTCCGGCTTGCGTAACAGGCTCATCGCGATCCGGAAAAGGAGCGTTACATTGGGCCCGGCGGAGGCGTCAGGAATCGAAGCCGAGCCCGAGGGCATCCAGCGCGCGCAACAGGATGTTGCGGCGCCCCGCGGAGTGGTCGGCTCGATCCAGTGACCAGCGGGTGGCCTGAATTCCGATGCTGGCCAGCGGCTCAGGTGGGAACGGCAGTGGTTTCCTGCGAACCATCTCCAGTCGGGTCCGGGGGGTCGGGACGCCGTCCAAGAGATCCAGGCAGACATCGGCAGCGAATCGGGCAGCGCCGACGCCGAGCCCGGTGAAACCGTTCACGTAGGCCACGCGCCCTTCCCTGGCCAGGCCCCAGTGCGCACAGAACCGGGTGTTGGTGTCGATTGCGCCGGCCCACCGATGGGTGAAACGGACATCGTCGAGTTGGGGAAAGGTGATGAAAAAATGGGCGGCCAATCGACGGTAGGTCTGTTGACGGTTCTCATAGGCCGCGTCCACCCGTCGGCCGAAGTGGTAGACCGCATCGTAGCCGCCCCAGACGATCCGGTTGTCCATGGTGATGCGGTAGTAGTGAAACTGGTTGGCGGAGTCGCTGATTCCCTGGCGGCGCTGCCAACCTATCCGGCTCAGCTGGGCGTCGGACAGTGGCTCGGTGGCCAGCACGTAGTCGTACACGGGCACGGTGAAGAAGCGGTTGCGCTTGAGCAGGCTGGGAAACACGTTGGTTGCCGACACCACCTGCCGACAGGTGATCGTTGGCCCGTCGGTGTGTACGCGCAACGCGGCGCCCCCCGAAATGATTCGTAAAGCCTTGGTGTGCTCGAATACCTCGACTCCGACGTCGCGGCAGGCCCGCGCGAGTTCCAGTGCCAGTTTGGCCGGGTTGACAATCGCGCACGTGTCGGGGCTGTACAGACCCGCGAGGTATGTCGGCGAGTTGACCTCGTCGCGGACCTGTCGCCGGTCGAGCAGTTGCCCCTGATTCTCGCCGGCAGCCTGTGTCAGCCATGCGACCTGATGTGGCTCGGTCGCCACCGACAGCATCCCGGTGCGCTGCCATTCGGTGTCGAGTCCAAGCTCGGCGATCTCGGCCTGCATGCCGTCGAGATTTTCCCTGCCCAACGCTTCCAGGGTCTCGATCTCGCTGGGCCAGCGCACCTGCCCGTTCTCGCGTCCATGGGTCAAGCTGGCATCGACAAAGCCACCGTTGCGCCCGGATGCGGCCCACCCGATGCGATCGGCCTCGACGAGAACAATGCGCCGATCGGGGTGGCGGCGAGCGGCATGCAGGGCGCTCCATAGGCCCGCGTAACCGCCGCCGATCACCAGCAGGTCGCAGGTGACTGGACCGGCTGGAGGCAAATGATCCGGTCGGGGCATGTCCAGCCATACCGACCCGTAGCTGCTTCCGGCCAGCGAGCGGTCTACCAGCGCCGAATCGACGTGAGCGTCAAAGACCGTCTCCACACTGCGCAGACTACGGCCTGGCCGAGGGTAGCGGCGCGGTTCGGGCGCTGCGCACCGGCGTCTGGCCCACTCCTGTGGGGTCGGCGGGTCCCGGCGCGCCCGCCGGCGCCCAGCCGGGTGGGCCGAAGATGTAGCCGAGTTTTTCCCGCACACTCCGCGCGCCCCGCACATCACGACCGATTGCAGCGTATTCACGTGTCTGCAATTTCAAGATGTTGAACGTCTCGACCGGTTTGGTCAATCCATAGTGCGGCCGGAACAACTCAGGCTGGAACGTGCCGAAAAGCCGATCCCAGATGATCAGGATTCCGGCGTAGTTCTTGTCCAGGTATTCCCGGTCCATGCCGTGATGTACACGATGGTGGGAGGGTGTGTTGAAGACGAACTCGATTGGCCGCCAGAGCTTGCCGATGCGCTCGGTATGAATCCAGAACTGATAGATCAGGTTGATCGAGAAGCTCACGAACACCATCCACGGTGGAATGCCCAACAGTGGCAATGGAATCCATATCAGAATCTCGCCGCTGTTGTTCCACTTCTGCCGTAATGCGGTTGCCAGGTTGAAGTACTGGCTGGAGTGGTGAGCCTGATGGGTGGCCCAGATCAACCGCACGCGGTGCGCGGATCGGTGGTATGCGTAGAACAGCAGGTCGACACCGAGGACCGCGATCACCCACGTGTACCACTGGTCGGCAGAGAGGTGCCAGGGGGCGAGGTAGGCATAGATTGCCGCATAACCCAACAGCCCCAGGAACTTCCACACGCCCATTGTGAAGACCGACACCAATCCCATCGAGATGCTGGCCAACGAGTCGGGCGTGAGATGGGCCCCGGAAGCCGGACGGGTGGTGTCGGCTGGGGCCATGAGGTGCTTGAGCTTGCGCGCTGCTGTCCACTCGATGGCAAGCAGGAGCACAAAGAACGGAATCGCGAACAGCACGGGGTCCCGCATCTGCGCGGGTAGCACGTCCAAAAACTCCACGATGCCTCCGGGGAAATGGTCTCTACAGGAAGCTCAGCACGTCGTCGCCCCAAGCGCGGCGCACGTCGGCATCGAGGTCGTAGACCACCGAGTCCTGTTTGTCTATGACGAGCGTGGCGCGGTCGTCCGCACCGTAACGGTGCCACGCCGGTTCGCCGGCGAGCCCAGACGGCTGGCCAGTTGCCGCGAAGTTCGTCCATCGGGCGCGTAGCCGGCGCGAGACGGCCGCGCCGACCTTGCGGCCACCGAGTGCGAACATCGGATCCTTGGGTACCGCGCCGAGATTTCCCCAGGTAAACGGGAGCTCCGTGGCGTGCGCGGCATGCAGCCGCAGTAGACGCAGCATCGGGGTGGCGAAATCGAAGCGGTACAGGTATACCGGGGCGACGGTGCGGTGACCATCGGCGAACCATATCGAGGGCATCCGGAATCCCAGGTCGCCGGCCACTCCCAGATGCTTGACCTTGCGGCGGCCGCGGTAGGTGCCGTGGAGATCGGTTTCGTCCGGTAGTTGCAGGCTCGGCTGCTCCGCCGCGATCTGGGCGAACATCGCCTTGATGGCTTCGGGCTTGATGGGCATCAGGGGCGACTTCATGTAGCGGAACAACGCGGCTTCGTTCTTGTTGGTGCCGATGATCAGCGGCACCGGATGGGTCAAACCCTTTCTGGCCAGAGTGACCGGATAGTCCGGCACGATGTCTCCGTCGACGATCGGCGCGAAAGCCAGTCGGCCAGGCGTGCGTAACGGGACCTCGTCGAACACCGTCCTGGAGGCGGCCACGATCGCCTCGATCGGAAGCTCGGTCAGGCGTTGGAGATCCTGACGCCCGACCCCGAGCACTTCGAGGAAGCGTTCGGCCACTCGGCGGCCACCGTCGGCGTGGTAGGAGGATGTGACCGGTGAACTCTGGGCGATCGCCGCGGTGAACAGCCCGGCTGCGGCGGGGCTGCCCAGCAGCGCGGTCACCACACCCGCTCCCGCCGACTCGCCGAATAGCGTGACTCGACCCGGATCCCCGCCGAACGCCGCGATGTTGTCGCGCACCCAGCCCAGCGCCGCCACCACGTCGCGGAGACCGACGTTGGTCGCAAACTGCTCGGTGTCGGCGCCCAGGGTGGCCAGTTCCAGAAAACCCAGGGCGCCGAGTCGGTAGTTGAGCGTCACGACCACGACATCACCGTCGGCGGCCAGCGTGCGCCCGTGGTAGAGGGGTTGCGTGGCCGAGCCCAGGACGTAGGCCCCGCCGTGCACCCACACCATCACCGGTTTCCCCGCGCCCGGCTCGGTGCCTGACGGCGCCCACACGTTGAGCGTCAAGAAATCATCGCCCTGAGGTGCGCCGAGATCGATCGGAAGCTGCGGGTCCGTCGGCTGTGGGCACGCCGGGCCGACGTGTACCGCGTCAGCCGGTTCCGACCATCCTCTTGGTGGCTCAGGTGCCCGCCACCGTAAATCTCCGACCGGTGCCGCGGCGTAGCGAATCGCTTTCCAGGCCTTCGCGGTTCCGTCGTCGACACCTCGAACCGGGCCATGGGTGGTGTCCACCACGGGTCGTCCACCTGTGTTGTTGCGGATCGTCGACTCCGCGGCCATGCCGGGCTCCTTCGGTCAATATGTGGTACGGCAGGGTACCACGACTCGTCCTAATCGTGGCGCTGTCGTGGGCCGGGGTCGGCGTGGAGCAGTTCGTCGGGGTGGTGGGCGTGATTGATCTGCGGAGGGCCCGGACTGCCGGTCCAGGCGAGGCGTCCGGCGGCGGTGACTGTGGCGCTACGGTGTCCGGTCGTCAGGAGTTTGTGGTCGGGGCCGCAGGCGAAGAACAGTGTGTCGGCGTCGGTGGGGCCGCCGGCGGCCCAGTCCGGGCTGTGATGGACTTCGCACTGATATCCCGGCGTCAGGCAGTTAGGCCGCGTGCAGCCCCCGTCGCGGGCGTAGCAGATCACGCGTTGGTCGGTGGTGGCGATGCGGGTTTGACGGCCCAGATACAGCGGGCGGCCGGTGTGTTCGTGGAAAACGGCCAGGCAGTGGATGGCATCGGCAGCCATCCGGATCAGGTCGCGCATCGGAAGTGCGGTTTCTCCGCCGGTGCGCGCTGGTGAGGGCATCGACACGTCGGTGTTGTTGACCGCATGGGCGGCCTGGTTCAACTCGGCCAGGGTGGTGCGCACGATGACGGTGACAGGATGCCCGCGATGCGAGCCCATCGAGCCGGCGGCGATACCGGCTTTGAGCCCTAGTTTTATGCCGTCGTGGCAGCGTTGGGCCATGCTGCGCTCATCGCGGGTATCTTCGGTAGTGCCGTCGGACAGGTGGCGGCCCGGGCGCACCGCTGCGGTGACCGCTTCCAGGTAGCTGCGGGTTTCGGGGTCGATCCAGCCGGTTAGCCGCGACATCCCGTCGCTATGTTGCCGCGACAGGATCAGGCCGCGGCGCCGTGCCCGGTCGTTTTCGTCGTAGTGGCCGTCGGGGTTGAAGATGTCGTCGATGCGACGGCCGATTGCGGTGACGATGTCGGCGTCGTTCTTGGTCGCTGCGTGGACCAGGCTGGCTTGTACCTCAACTCGGTCGGTATCGGAGGTGCATGACGGCAAAATGTCGAGGGTCTTGGTGATCGCCTTGAGGTGATCCTCACCGATCGTGCCGGATTGCACGGCCTCGGCGACGGCGGGCAGTTGCGCGGGTAGCGGCGGGCCGGATAGCTGGCGGCGAGGCCGGATTCTGGCGGCCAGCTTGAACCTGCGTTTGATCTCGCGTGGCGGGATGCGCAGCCGCGCGCACAGTCCCCCGGTCACGTCAGGCGCCATCGCAGTTTCGTCGGGCGGGTCGGCGATCTGACCGAATACCCAATACATCAATCCGCGGTTGAGGCGTTCCTGAGTTTCGAGCCGTTCGGCCATTTCGACCCGGAAGGGGGTGCCGACCTCATCGCAGGACAGTTCCCGCAATTCGCGATAGGCGCCATCCACCTGATCCAGCAACACGCGCACCCGCTGGCGCGCTGTCTGACCGTTGACGAACTGACCCATGACCCGAATCTATCGAACAATTGTGCGACTGCACGGCAAGGGTGCTGCGGCTGTGGATGGATCCCGGACTGGGGATAAGTCGACGCGCTCGACCGAGTGGATCGCGATCGGCAAGAGGTCTCGCGTGGTCCCGTCGGGCTCACCGCCCCCGCCTCGCACGCAGCACGCCAGCGAGCGCCATCAGCGAGAAACCCGCCAGTGGAACGACGAGAAGCCCGGTCCGCAGGCTGGTCGCATCCGCGACGACGCCGACAACCAGCGGCGCGCCGAGGAACCCCGTTCGCATCAGCCAGGTCAGCACGGTCAGCCCCGTCCCCGCGCGCAGACCGGGTAAGTCGTTGGCGGCCCGCATCGCCGCCGGCACCACCGTGGCCACACCCAGTCCGGCGGCCGCAAATCCGGCGATGGTCCCCGGCACCGTCGGAAAAGCCAGAGCGGCCGCCATGCCCACAGCGGCGATCAGGCCGCCGGTACGCACCACGGCGCGTTCGCCGAAGCGATCCGCCAGCCGGTCGCCGGTGAATCGCCCGAGGAACATGAACCCCACGAATGACACGTACCCCATCGCGGCCACGGGCCCGGGTGCGTCAAGGCTGTCCCGCAGATACAAGGTGGCCCAGGTGCTTCCGGCGTCCTCGACGGTGGCACCGGCAATCGCGATACCCACCAACGCAAGCAGTGACAGGTACACCGCGGCACTTGCGGTGCTTCCGCTCACGCCATCGGCCGCGGGGCGGTCGTGATGATCGGGGCCGCACAGCAGGTGCGGATAGGCGACCGCGACAACCGCACAGAACAGGGCACCTGCGATGCTCAGGTGCACCGGGCGCGCGACATTCAGTGCGATTGCGCTCGCGCCCATCAGGCCTCCCCCGATCGCGCCGACGGCCCATACAGCGTGCAGGGAGTTGATGATCGAACGTCGGTAATTACGTTGTAGCCGAAGACCGTTGACGTTCTGCGCGACGTCAGCGATGGCATCGCAGGCGCCCGCGGCGAGTAGGGCCAGGGCGAAGATGAGCGGCGTGCCGGCCATGCCGGCCGCCACGATGAACCCAGCCAGAGCCACGGTGGTGACGACGGCTACGCGCGCCGAGTGGAACCGACGGATCAGCGCTGCTGCGGACAACCCGGCCAGCAGTGCGCCGACTGAGAACGATGCCACCGCACCGCCGTAGACGACGTTGGACATGGCTAAATCCGACTTGATCTCAGGCAAGCGGGGCAGCAGGTTGGCAAACAGCGCGCCATTGGAGAGGAACACCGCTGCGACCGCGATACGAGCCCGTCTGTCGCGCGGGTCACCGCCCCCGAGCAGTTCGGGCGTCATGTATTGCGACGCTATCGAAGCCGCCGAGTGTCCCGGCGCTGTCAGGCACGCCAGGTGATGCCCGTGGTGAGCCGCCACACCTGGGAAGCCGCCACAACTGGGAAGATGGGTCGTACACCGCCTCGACTGACGGGGCAAGATTGGCGGCATGCCCCTTTCCCAAGATGGCGCCCCCGATGACTCTGTGGACGCCGCCCCACCCGCATCGCTGATCGAGCTCGCGCATCGGTTCGGGGTCGCGACCAGGTACGCGGACTGGACGGGCCGACAGGTCAGCGTGGCGGCTCCCACCCTGATTGCGGTACTCGACGCACTCGGCGTGCCGGCCGAGACCGAAGCCGAGCGCGTCGAGGCGATCGCCGCCCGGGACCGCGATCACTGGGCACGTGCGCTGCCCCCGGTCATCGTCGGGCGCGGTGGTAGGACGACGCCGTTCTGGGTGCACGTCACGCACGGGGATCCGGCCCGGCTGTGGATGCGGCTGGAGGACGGCAGTGTCCGCACCGGCCTGCGGCAGTTGGTGAACGACAGGGCCCCGTTTGATCTCGAGGGCAGGTTGGTCGGTGAGGCGACCTTCGAACTGCCGGCGGATCTGCCCATCGGATACCACCGGCTGCACCTGCAGGTCGGCTCTTCCGATATCCACACGACGGTGATCGTTGCGCCGTCAGCGCTGGAGCCCTCCGGTCGCCTCGGCAGCGGCCGCGCTTGGGGGCTGGCCGTCCAGCTCTACAGTGCCCGTTCCCGCAACTCCTGTGGCGTCGGTGATCTGACCGACCTCACCGATTTGGCTGTGTGGTCGGCCGCCTGCCACGGTGCCGGCTTTGTGCTGGTCAACCCACTGCATGCGGCGGCCCCGACCGCACCGATGGAGCCCTCGCCGTACTTGCCGACGTCACGCCGATTCGCCAACCCGATGTACCTGCGGGTGGAGGCCGTCCCCGAGTTCGCCCAGGTCCGGCACCGGGGCCGAATCCGCAAGGCGCACGCACAGGTGCAGGAGCGCGCTGATCGTAGCGAACAGATCGACCGGGACCGGGCGTGGAAAACCAAACGCGCGTCGCTGGAAAGCGTCTACCTGATCGAGCTCTCTGCCGGCCGGGAAGTCGGCTACCAGGCTTTCCTGGATCGGGAGGGCCGAAGTCTCGAAGACTTTGCCACCTGGTGCGCGCTGGCCGAACACTACGGCGGAGACTGGCATCAGTGGCCGGAGGAACTCCAGCATCCACGCTCGGAAGCCGTTGCCGAGTTCGTCGACGAGTACGCCTCGACCGTGGACTTTCACCGCTGGCTGCAGTGGATCCTCGACGAACAGTTGATGTTCGCGCAGGTCAGAGCAGTGCAGGCGGGTATGGAGCTGGGCATCATGCACGACCTCGCGGTCGGGGTGGATCCCGATGGCGCCGACGCATGGGCATTGCAGGATGTCCTGGCGCTCGGGGTTGCCGCCGGCGCACCACCGGACGAGTTCAACCAGCTCGGGCAGGACTGGTCACAGCCGCCGTGGCGGCCCGATCGGCTCGCCGAGGCGGCCTATGAACCGTTCCGCGCGCTCGTCGGTGCCGTGCTGCGGCATGCGGGCGGGGTGCGAATCGATCACATCATCGGCTTGTTCCGGCTGTGGTGGATACCGAAGGGTGCACCTCCGACGGAGGGCACCTACGTGCGCTACGACCATGAGGCGATGATCGGCATCGTGATGCTGGAGGCGTATCGGGCCGGCGCGTTGGTTGTCGGTGAGGATCTCGGGACGGTGGAGCCGTGGGTACGCGACTATCTGCGCGACCGTGGCGTGTTCGGCACCTCGATCCTGTGGTTCGAGGAGGACCGCGACGGCGCCGGCGGGCCACTGCCCGCCGAGCGGTGGCGAGAGCCTTGCCTGTCGGCGGTCACAACCCACGATCTGCCTCCCACGGCAGGTTATCTCGCTGGCGAACACGTCCGGCTACGCGACGAGCTGGGGTTGTTGACGCGCCCGGCCAGCGAGGACCTGGCCAGTGATCGGGTCCAGCAGGAGGCCTGGATGGCCGAGCTGCGAAGGGTCGGACTCCTCGACGGAGAGGTTGGCGATGCCTATGACGTTGATGCGGTGGTTCTTGCGCTGCACCGCTATCTCGGACGGACTCCGTCGCGCCTGCTTACGCTGTCGTTGGCCGATGCGGTGGGCGAGGTGCGAACCCAGAACCAGCCGGGGACCACCGACGAGTATCCGAACTGGCGTGTCCCGCTCGGCGATCCCGACGGGCGGCAGGTGTTGCTCGAAGAGCTGTTCACCGATCCGCGGGCCGCCTCGCTGTGCGAGGCGATGCGGGCCGCGGTCAAACCGCGGGTCTGACGGTCGAGTTCAACCGCGCTGTAACGCCGGACGCTTCTGCAGCGGTTTCACATCTGGGACACCTGCGATATGTTCGCAGCCAACACCTAGCGGAGGAGAAGAGGCGTGCGAAAGCTGGTTGTGCTCAGCGGCGGACTCGTCGTTGCCGGAACGGCCGCGCTGATCGGCGCTGGGATGGCTATCTCGCAGCCTTCGCAACAGGAGTCGCCGTACAACGTCACCGGGGAGCAGTACGGCCGGGCGCTGGCGATTCTCAAGAGCCAGGGTGTCAGTGCGTACTTCGGTGGGTCGACCGGCAGCGCTCTCTCGCAGTCGGCATGTCTGGTCGACAAGCAGAAGATGACGAGCAGCGGCCGTATGTTGCTGACGCTGGATTGCACTCAGGCGGCCGCCGACCTGATCAAGTCCCAGGGGCCCACCGGTGGCCCCACGGTCGGCGCCAACGGCGTCACGACGGTCACCCCGACGCCGATGGTGCCAATTGCCGGCGCGCCCGGCGCGGGCACCCCCGCACCTGCGGCCTAACCGGCACCGTCGGCTAACCGCCGGCAGGTCCACTTTCGGCCTCATGCAGGAGCCGGAACTCGCGGCGGTTGAGCAACTTGAGCACCAATGCCCGTGGGTTTCCGAACGCGCGCAGCCCGGCCTCGACCGGATAGGGCTCGATGCGGTCGATCTGATGCTCCGCGCCGCGGAAGATGATCACGCACTGGCCCGCCGCTTCCACATTGCGATACCAGTTGACCGACGGGCCGTAGGTCAGTTCGGCGATGAAACCGTCAGCGACCTGCGCGACCATGATCGGCGTCTCATAGACCTTGCCAGACTTCCGCCCGACATGGCGCACCAGAGTGAACGGGCCACGCCCGGAGCGCGCGACCCGCACCGTGAACCGGTTGAGCGTGTTCTTCACGAGCCAGAGAAACTTTGTCTTGACACCGCTATCAGCCATGTCAGCCTCCTCGGGTAACAGTTGCATCCCGCCAAGCCGAACCCGACCCCTTACCGGGGCCCTAGCCGCATAGGACAGGAACCATGAAACTCGCCGCTCAGGACTCTGTCACCGGAATCGACGGTGAATTCGGACAGATGGCCGTCGAAGTCGGCCGGCACGCCTGGGGACTGCCCCAACTGAGCATGCGGGAAAAGGCGTTCATTTTCATCGCCGCCGATCTGCATGCGCACCTGCTGGGTTTCCCACTGGAATCACACGTTGCCATGGCACGTTCCCACGGCGTGCCGATGGCTGCCATGCGGGAGGCGGTCCGGCATCTGGCACCCTACGTCGGCTATCCGTGCTCGTTCGAAGCGTTGATGAGGCTGAAGGAGATCGCATCTGGCGACGACGATCACGCCACCGACGCCAGCGCCACGGAGGACAATGCCGGCAGCGGCGAGGAGCCGGCCCGCCTTGATCCGGGTGCGCTTGCGGCAATGCGCGGGCTGGATCCGGATTTCGCGGATTTCTTCGCCAACCAGTTCGCACAGCGCTGGAACCGCCCGGGCCTGTCCGTGCGTGAACGTGCGCTGGCAACGATCGCCACCGACGTGCTGGGGGGCAGTCTTGAGGATTCCTTTCGGCTGCACGTCGAGTTGGCGCGCGCACACGGATCCGACGATGACGCGATCCGTGCGGTTCTGCTGTTGGTAGCCGAGTTCGGCGTTTCCAAAGCATGGCGCGCCTACGCTGCCCTGCAGCGGCTCTGACGAACACCGGGCCGCAAGATCGGGCAGCAGTTCGGCATTGGAGAAACGTATGGCTCTAGCAATGGACCCCGAGGTGCAAGCCGAATTGCTGCCCCTGATGGCGGCGGCCGGCTCGACCGAACGGCCCCCGGTCGGCGATGTGGAGAGCCGACGGGCCAACGGACACAGGATGTTCGACCTGGCACTCGCCACTGTCACGGCCGCCGAGGGAGTCGAGGTTTCCCGGCACCGGGTGAGCGCCGCCGACGGATTCGAACTCGAAGCGCGCTGGTACCGCCCCGCCGGGGCCGACACCCACGGCGGCGCGGTGCTGTACTTGCACGGCGGCGGCATGATCATGGGCCTGGAGCACATGGGGCGCATTTTCGACGTCGTCCTGCGCGAGTACGTCGCCGCGTCGGGGGTGCCGATGCTGCTGGTCGACTACCGGGTCGCCCCCGAGCATCCTCATCCCACACCCGTCGAGGATTGCTACGCGGCGCTGCAATGGCTGGTGCATAACGCGTCGGCGCTCGGGGTGGACCCGAACCGGGTTGCGGTAATGGGCGACAGCGCCGGCGGTGGTCTGGCGGCCGGGCTGGCGCTGATGGCCCGGGACCGCGGTGGACCTGCCTTGCGCCAGCAGATACTGATCTACCCCATGCTCGACGATCGCACGACGACGCCGGATCCTGACCTGCCCCCGTTTGTCACCTGGGATTACGCCGACAACCGAACGGGCTGGGGCGCTTTGCTGGGCGAGCGCTCGGGCACCGAAGCGATATCGGCTTATGCCGCCCCCGCCCGAGCACAAGATCTCAGCGGCCTGCCCGACACCTACATCGACGTCGGCGATCTGGACATCTTCCGCGACGAGGACATCGAATACGCACGCCGTCTGTCCGCTGCGGGTGTGCCCACCGAGTTGCACCTGTTTCCCGGCTGTCCGCACGCATTCGATGGTCTGGCCCGCGGGGCCGCCGTCTCCCGGCGCGCCATGGTCGGGCGGGTCCGTCGCCTTAACGCCCTGTGAGCGACGAGGCGTGACCCCGGGCCGAGGTTCTCGTGTGTCTCCCGGCCACGCCGCGGTCGCTAGCAGTATGACCGCGTGGCGAACGAAAGCGCCTGCTGATAGAAGGGATCCAGCCCTCGTGCGTGGATCACTTCGGTCAGTGCGCCGTCAAGGGCCGCCCGGCATCCGAGCCCGTTGAGCAAGGGCCACTGCAGCGCGATCTGATCGATCATCGTGTGATTTATGACATCGATGGCGGCGCGTGACGCGGCCAGGTCAGGTGGGCTCACCGGCGCAGCGGACGGGTCGAGCTTCCACTCCGCGAATCGCATGTACTCGATGGCTTCGGTGGCGGCTATCTGATCTTCGAAGAAGCCGCGAACCCGATCCGGATCGACACCGCGGGTGGCGGCCGCAGCGGCCACGGAGTTCAGCACCTGCTGCACCCTGGTCGCATCCTCTATGGAGGCACCCGATCTCCACTTGGCGGCCGCGATTGGCTCGGCGGTCTGCAGTCGTTGCGTCGCCGCGTCAACGAGCGCGAACAACGGGCTGGGATCGTCGGCACGCGCACCGGGCAACGGGGCGACCGCCGCCACACCCACTACGGCGACGATGCAGGGCAGGGCGGTTTCCACCAGCAGCCGTGCCAAGCGCCTCATTCGCGTTCAGGGTCGTCATCGGGCAACGGTACGGCGATGGCCTGGTCGATCAGATCGGCTTCACTGGCCTCGCGATCCGTGCCGAGTGGCGAGTCCACCCAGTCGTCCTCATCCGCCACAGGCGTGCGTTGTTCGGCCACATCGGCTTCAGGTGCATCCTCGCCGATGGGGGTATCTGGATCAATCATTACCGCCAGGATAGTGCGCCTCCGATCCCGGCCCCCGAAGTGGCAGTTGCTCCAGTCGGTTCCGGCCGGCCGACGCCGCAACGACGGCAACCGGACCCGCAAGCGTCCGGGCGGTCAGCTATCCGGGACCTCCGTTCCCACCTATTTCACGTGTTCGTCGTAGAATCCAGATAGCTACGACGAACAGGAGCTCGCAGTGTTGCGACCGCGCCGTTTCGATACCGAGATAGATCCTGGACCGGTACAGATCCAGGCCCGAAAGGTGCATTTCGACGTGGCGGACAGTCCTCTGCACTGGATTCCCGGACACCCGGTGGCCTCCCACGTCGTCAGCCTGCTGAACATTGTCCTGCCGGCCGGGGAGCGCTGGTTCGTCGAAACCTTCAATGAAGCGTTGCCGCTGGTCAAAGATGCCAAACTGGCCGAGGATATCCGAGGGTTCATCGGCCAGGAAGCCACCCACGCCGATGTGCACGACGAGGCCCTGCGCGCCTACATGGTCAAGAACGGTGTTGACCCAACCCCGATCCGCGACCAGGTCGAGCACGTGTTCACCAAGGTGCTCGCGCCGCCGGCTTACAGCGATCCCGGCCGCCGCCTCAACCACCTGTGCGAGCGGCTGTGGTTGATCGCCGCCATCGAGCACTACACCGCGGTCATGGGTGACTTCGCGCTCAACTGCTCCTGGGACGACTACAACGCCGATCCGGCCTTGGTCGATCTGTTCCGCTGGCATGGCAGCGAAGAGGTTGAACATCGCAGCGTGGCCCACAATGTGGCGGTTTACTTCCACGACAGCTACCTCGCCCGAGTCCGCGCCATGGGCACGGCTGCGAGCATGCTGTTCGTGTTCTTTCAGCGGGCCGCTTGGCACCTGGTCAAGACCGACCCCACCGTCACCGCGAATTGGTGGACATTCAATCGGATGCGGATGCGCGACTCCCGCCTCGGGCTGCTTCCCCGCTACCGCACGCTGTTCGGATCGAGCACCTTGAGTTACTTCCGGCCCCGCTACTCGCCCGAGGAACTGGGCTCCACTGCACAGGCCGTCGCATACCTTGCGGCCTCTCCGGCCGCCCGCACGGCCCACCTGTGATGAGGCTGTTCGATCGCTACCGGCAGGTAGTCGAAAGGACACCGCCGAGTGCGTCCGGGCGTGCCCGCCATGACCGGACGGTCGCGGTTGCCGGAGTCGCAATCTCGGGCATGCTGGCCGCATCAGCTGCGCTGCAGAGGATTCCGCTGCCGAGCGGCGGAGACAGCACCATCGCGCTGAGCGTCCAACGGCGCCGCGTCGTAGCCCGCGATCAGGACGTTGTCGAACTGACGTTGGCGCCCGGACCCGGCGCCACACTGCCACGATGGTTTCCCGGCGCACACATCGACGTGCTGCTGCCCAGCGGGCGGGTCGGACAATACTCGCTGTGCGGGGACCCGGGCTCGCCCGAGCACTACCGCATCGCGGTGCGACGCATTCCCGACGGGGGCGGCGGGTCCATCGAGATCCACGACGCGCTGCCGGAAGGTTCCACCGTGCACACCCACGGCCCGCGCAATGCGTTTCCGCTCACCGTGCCGGGATTCGGCTCTCCGACGCGACGATTTCGGTTCATCGCCGGAGGCATCGGCATCACCCCGATTCTTCCGATGCTCGAACGGGCACGTCGTCTCCGGGTCGATTGGTCCATGGTCTATGCAGGCCGTACCCGCGACAGCCTCCCCTTCCTCGATGAGGTCGCCGCGCTGGGCGCCAACGTCGAGATCCGAACCGACGACACGCTCGGCCTCCCCACGCCCGCCGACTTACTCGGCGAATGCGCCGACGGCACAGCGGTTTACGCGTGCGGGCCAGCCCCGATGCTCACGGCGATCCGTTCGGCGCTGGCCGGCCGCGATGATGTCGAACTGCATTTCGAGCGATTCGCCGCTGCCCCCGTCGTCGACGGACGGCCATTCCGGGCGACGGTGACGTCCAGTGGCGAAACGGTCGGTGTCGGCGCCGAGGAGACACTGCTCGCCGCGCTGCGTCGGGCCGGGGTGAATGCCCCGTATTCCTGCCAGCAGGGGTTCTGCGGCACCTGCCGCACCCGGGTACTCGCCGGCGAGGTGGAGCATCGGGACACCCTGCTGACCGAACCCGAACGCGCCGCGGGAATGATGCTGACCTGCGTGTCCCGTGCCGCCGGGGATTGCGGCTTAACTCTGGATCTCTAGGGACTTCCACCCTCGTCGGTACTGTTCGGCCATGCCGTTGGCCGCCGGGACGCGCTGAAGATACTCCCGGCGACGGTGTCCGCCGGCGCCGTAAGCCTGGTGCCTCTGGTCCGGTATGACGGTAACCCGGCCGAACGATTCGGCCGCAGAGGCCGGCCCCGTGCGAAGATGGTTATCACCATGGCCCGTCCACCGAAAACGGTCGGTCAGCGTGATCAGATCCGGCCCATGCGCCGATTTGATCCGTTCCGGCCGCTCGACATGCTCACCTCGGTGTGGTCGGCGACCGCGATGGCACCGGTCAACGGGGGTGCTGCAGCCGCCTACCGGACGCTGTTCATGACGATGCGCCGAATGGTGGTGGGGCGCAGGCTCACGGTTCGCCTTGACGACGGCGATCTTTCCATGACGGTCACGAAGTTCGACTCCCGGCTGGATGTGCGGGGCCTTTCGGTCGGCCAGCTCAACGACGTCACCCTCACCGCTCACGATATTCGCTGGGGGGAAACCTCTTTCGAACACGGAACCGTTGTTCTGCACAACGTGCACATCAAGCCCACCTCTCCCCCCGTTCTGGTGGCTGCGCCGGTGGACCTGACACTGGAGGTGCCGGCCCAGGCGCTCGACGACCTGTTCCGCTCGGCGGCGCCGCGGCTACGTGGCGAGGTCGGCACCGACGGTGTGGCACGGCTCCATATTGCCGGCCGCCCGCGGATGGGTGACGTCGAAGTAGAGGCCAAACTGGACGGCTCGGCACTGTGGCTGACACCACGGCGAGTGCGGATCGGCGGCTCAAACTGGCGGTTGCCGGCCCGAACCCCGGCCTACCGGGTGCGACTGCCCGAGTTCGCGCACGGTCTGCAGTTGACCGGCATCGAGTTCACCCCGGGCGTCGTGCGGCTCACCGGGACGCTGCCGGAATGGCGCACCGAGCTGCCACGTAGACGGTTGGAGGACATCGTCACTCAACTCGACGTGACCGGCGTTGTGCTCAATCTGTCCAGGCTGGGCCGCCTGCGGTAGCCGCCGGTGCGGGAAGCCAACTCGCGGAGCTGTTCGGACCGCCTGGGGTTTGGCGGCTCAGATACCGGTCCAGGCCTCATCGAGGTGCTCCGCGACGTCGATGACCTTCGCCTTCACCGACTGCGGGCTGTCGATCTCGCCGGCGACATGGGCGGCGATGAACCTCCTGATCTCGGCATCCACGCCGCCGACGATGCGCACCACCTCGGCGCGCAGCGATTTGGAGGTTACGTGAATGGAGATGTCGGAGGCGCGGGGTTTTGCGACGTCGAGGATCAACAGCAACGGTTCGGCGGCCCTCGCGGTGGCGCGGAGCGCTATCTCGCCGAACACTATGAACTTCGGCCGGTCGATACGCAGGTCGACCACCATCTTGATTTCCAACGGGATGCGGATCGCGAACGTGATCAACTCGCCAACCTCGCGGCTGACCCGGGGTTCCAGGATTCGCACCTTGGCTGTGACCTTGGCGATCTTTCCGGGGCCCTGGGCGATGGGTCCCAGTTCGAACGCGTCGCCGGCGATCGCGCCGATCGCGCCGCCCACGCGTTCCTCGGTAACGGCAATCTCGAAGAACCGACGGCCGAATTCCTGGTAAGTGACGTAATCAGCATCTTCCATGGTTGTCATACATTCTCACGACGAGGCTGTCGCCCGCGGCAACGTGGCCGAATCGGTTTCCCGATGCTGCTACTTTTCCCGGGTTGATCGGCCGGTTGGGTGCGTAGCTCACCGCTTTTCGGCGAACAGCCGAATCCGGGAGATGGCCGCCCGGTCGGCTGCGAGCTCTCCGATGAGCACGCTGGGGCGGCCCCCATTGTCGACGCGAGCCGCGACCGCACGTCCCGACCGGATGAGCTTGTGCCAGGTCCCGCCGGAAAGGTGTTTCACCAAGTCCGATGTGGTCAGCGGCTCGGAATCGCCGCGGGTGATCGAAATATCGGCCGCCAACCTGCGGACGCCGACCTCGTCCCCACCGCACGATTCGTCGAGGAAACGCGCGAAGAGGCCTCTTCCGCCGGTTCCGAGTCCGCGGAATCCGCCGAGAAATCCCAGGCCGCCGGACAGTCCCTGATTGTTGATCATTGTTCTGCCAAGCGCGATTCCGGCAGGTACCGCACCGAGGCCGCCGCGGACAAACTGTCCGATCATCGCCGGCAGCTCCCAGTATGCGGATAGTCCGGCGATGCGCAGATCATCACCGTCGGCCCGGACGTCGTAGCGGATGAAAGTCGGCACTCGCATGGTCAGGCTCGGCGCCATCTGGATCTCGAGCAAGAGGTCGCGCACCACGGTGCTCTCGAACACGATGTCGAGATGCGGCTGGTAGGTGATGGCACGGGGTTCGATGAACGTGTCATAGAAACGTCCTAATGCGGCCCGCCCGCGGTGCGGCTCGGACCCGACCGGATCCTCCACTCGGCCGTCGGTGGTGAACAGTCCGATCCAGCCCGCGCGGTCGTGTGCGCCGGCCGCGGCCAGCGACCGTTGGGCGGTCGCCAGCACGTTCGCTCGTGTCACGGGCATATGGATGCCTACCACTTCAACCCGGCAACAGTCGACTAGTTCCGCCGACGCGGGCACACTGGTCACTATCGGCCGCGCTGCGGGTGCGGCCGCGAGGAGGGACCACGATGAGCAACAGTTCTCCCAGGGGGCCGTTCGGCTTCGATCCCGAGGACTTCGACCGCGTTGTCCGCGAAGCAGGCGAAGGCCTGCGTGACGCGCTCGACGGTTTGGGCAGGTTCATGAACACCTCCGGCCAGCGTCCCGGGTGGTCGGCGCTGTTCGACGACTTCGTGCGGGGCGCCCGGGCCCCTGAACAGCCGGAGACCACCGGCGAAACCGGCGACGGGGTATGGGCCATCTACACCGTCGATGATGACGGAGGCGCCCAGATCGAGCAGGTGTATCCCACCGAACTGGAGGCGCTGCGGGCCAACAAGAACAACACCGACCCGACCCGGCTGGTGCGGTTCCTGCCCTATGGCATCGCGGTCAGCGTGCTCGACGCGCCCGAGGACGCCGACGGCACCCAGCCCTAGCGTTCCTGTGCGGCCCGCCGAGAGTGCCGAGCGCCGGCACAGGACGCGCTGCTGCGTGGCCGGCGCACCGTACAGCAGTGCTGCGATCAGGTCCGCGGCGGGCTGAGAACTTATATGAGCTAAGTTAAGCTCGGCAGTGCCCACGATAGGAAACCAGGGGTTGGCATTGGTCGGCGGTAATCGAAAGCATCCGGGGCAGGAGCCGTGATCGGTCTCGCCAAGAAGGCGTGGCTGCCACTGCTCATCGTCTTCGTCGTGGTGGTGGCGGGTCTCACCGTTGCGCGTATCCGGACGTTCTTCGGCGCCGAGGGCATCGTAGAGACGCCACGCAACTTCGCGGACCTGCCGAAACCATTCGATCCCAAGGTAGTTCGCTACGAGATCACCGGCACCGGCTCCTACGCCGACATCAACTACCTCGATCTCGACGCCAAGCCCCAACGCGTCGACGGTGCGGCGCTGCCGTGGTCGCTCACCCTGAGCACGACAGAGCCGTCTGCCGCGCCCAACATCGTCGCCCAAGGCGATGGCAGCACCATCACCTGCCGGATTCTCGTCGACGACAAACTGAAGGACGAGAGAACGACCGACGGTTTGAACGCCCAAACTTTCTGCTTCGTGAAGTCCGCATGAGCGCGCCCGTCAGCGCGGCCCGCGCCGATGCGTTCCCGCCCGCCCGGGAGCCGAAACGTCCGTTCATCGCCCGAACGATCCGCGCGTTCGCGCTGCCGATCGTCCTTGGCTGGGTCTCGCTGGTGGTCGTCCTCAACGTCGTCGTGCCCCAGCTGGAAACGGTCGGGCAGCTGCGGGCAGTGTCGATGAGTCCGGACGAAGCCCCGTCGATGATCTCCCTGAAGAAGGTTGGCGAACTGTTCGACGAGGGCGACTCGGACAGCTCGGTGATGATCGTGTTCGAGGGCCAGGAGGCTCTCGGCGAGGAGGCACACGCCTGGTACGACGAGTTGGTACAACGGCTTCGGGCCGACACCATGCACGTTCAATCGGTTCAGGACTTCTGGAGCGACCCGCTGACCGCATCGGGTTCGCAGAGTAACGACGGCAAGGCCGCCTACGTCCAGGTCAAGCTGGCCGGCAATCAGGGTGAGGCGTTGGCCAACGAATCGGTGGAATCGGTTCAGGGTGTGGTCGACAGCCTCGAGCCGCCGCCGGGGGTCGAGGCCTACGTCACCGGGCCGGCAGCGCTGGCCGCCGACCAGCACATCGCCGGCGATCGCAGCATGCGGATGATCGAGGCGACGACCTTCACCGTCATCATCATCATGTTGCTGCTGGTCTACCGTTCGATCGTCACGGTGCTGATCACGTTGGTGATGGTGGTGCTGTCGCTGACCACCGCCCGTGGCGTGGTCGCATTCCTCGGCTACCACGAGATCATCGGCCTGTCGACGTTTGCCACCAACCTGTTGGTGACGTTGGCGATCGCCGCTGCGACTGATTACGCGATCTTCCTCACCGGTCGATACCAGGAAGCGCGCAGCGCGGGCGAGGACAGGGAAAGCGCCTACTACACGATGTTCGGGACCACCGCCCACGTCGTGCTCGGCTCGGGCCTGACGATTGCAGGGGCGACGTTCTGCCTGAGTTTCACCCGGCTGCCGTACTTCCAGACGATGGGCGTACCGCTGGCGATTGGCATGTTTGTCGTGGTGCTGGCCGGGGTGGTGCTGATGACGGCGATCATCAGCATCGTCACCAGATTCGGCACATTGTTGGAGCCCAAACGCACGATGCGGGTGCGGGGATGGCGCAAGATCGGGGCGGCGGTCGTGCGCTGGCCCGGTCCCATCCTGGTGGCGACGATCGCGCTGTCTCTGGTCGGCCTGCTCACGCTGCCGGGCTACCAAACCAACTACAACGACCGCAATTATCTACCGGCGGATCTGCCCGCCAACGAGGGATATGCGGCGGCTGATCGGCACTTCTCCCAGGCTCGGATGAATCCCGAAATCCTGATGGTCGAAAGTGACCACGACCTGCGCAATTCGGCGGATTTTCTGGTGATCGACAAGATCGCCAAGGCCATTTTCCGCGTCGAGGGTATTGCCCGCGTACAAGCCATCACACGACCGGATGGCAAACCGATCAAGCACACCTCGATCCCGTTCCAGATGAGCATGCAGAGCACCACGCAGCGGCTCAACGAGAAGTACACCCAAGACACCATGGAAAACATGCGGCAGCAGGCCGAACTGATGGGCAGGACCATCTCCTCCATGGAGAAGATGTCCAGCCTGACCGGCCAGATGGCGGCGGTCACCAACAACATGGTGACCAAGATGGAGGGGATGTACGTCGACATCGCCGAGTTGCGGGACAGCATCGCAAATTTCGACGATTTCTTTCGGCCGATCCGCAACTACTTCTATTGGGAGCCGCACTGTTACGACATTCCGGTGTGCTGGGCGCTGCGGTCGGTGTTCGACACCCTCGACGGCATCAACGTGATGACCGACGACTTCAAAGAGATTCTGCCGGAGATGCGCCGCCTCAACATGTTGATGCCGCAGATGGTGGCATTGATGCCCGAGATGATCGACACCATGAAGACCATGCGCACGATGATGCTGACGATGTACCAGTCGCAGAAGGGCATGCAGGATCAGATGGCGGCGATGTCGGAGGACGCCGACGCCATGGGTGAGGCATTCGACGACTCGATGAACGACGACTCGTTCTACCTGCCGCCGGAGATCTTTGAGAACGCTGACTTTCAGCGCGGCTTGGAACAGTTCCTCAGTCCGGACGGACACGCCGTGCGCTTCATCATCTCCCACCAGGGTGATCCGCTGACCACCGAGGGCATCGCGAAGATCGACAAGATCAGGACCGCGGCGGTAGAGGCCATCAAGGGCACGCCACTGGAGGGCTCCAAGGTCTATCTCGGCGGTACCGCCTCCACCTTCAAGGACATGCAGGACGGCAACAACTACGATCTGTTGATCGCCGGCATCTCGGCTCTGTGCCTGATCTTCGTGATCATGCTGATCCTCACCCGCGCGGTAGTTGCCGCCGCGGTCATCGTTGGCACGGTGGTGGTTTCGCTGGGCGCATCGTTCGGTCTATCGGTCCTCATCTGGCAGCACATCATCGGCATCGAGCTGCACTGGATGGTGTTCGCGATGGCGGTGATTGTTCTGTTGGGCGTCGGCGCCGACTACAACCTGCTGTTGGTCTCACGGCTCAAGGAAGAGATTCATGCCGGAGTCGGTACCGGGATCATCCGTGCAATGGGTGGCAGCGGCTCGGTGGTAACCGCCGCAGGACTGGTTTTCGCGTTTACCATGATGTCGATGGTGGTCAGTGAGTTGACCGTGATCGCGCAGGTGGGTACTACGATCGGTCTGGGTTTGTTGTTCGACACGTTGGTGGTCCGCGCCTTCATGACCCCCTCCATCGCCGCGTTGATGGGGCCGTGGTTCTGGTGGCCGCAGCGTGTCCGGACCCGGCCCGTTCCCTCGCCGTGGCCGAAACCTGAAAGGCTGCAGGCGGCGCCGTCAGAAGGAGGAGCATCATGAAGCTGGCCATGATGGGCGTAGCCACAGTGGCCGCGCTGGTGGCGTTCGCAACTCCGGCCGCAGCCGACCCCGATTCGGCGTTCGCCGAAGAGTTGCACACCTACGGCATCTACGGTCAGCGGGATTACAACGCCTGGATCGGGAAGATCACCTGCAAACGCCTGACCAGAGGCGTCGACCAGAACGCCTACCAATCGGCCGATTTCGTGCACCGCAACCTCGACAAGGGCAGCACCACCGAGCAGGCGTGGCAGTTCCTGGCCGCCGGGTTGCGCACATACTGCCCCGACAAGCTGCCGATTCTGGCCAACATGGCGCAACAGTGAACATGAGGAGTGAGATGCTGTCTGCAATGGTGCGTGCCGCTGGCGCGGCGGTGGCGGCGTTCAGCGCGATCACGATGACCCTACCGGCGGTCGCTATCGCCGATGCCACCGACGACTATCCGATTCCCAACCGAATGTTGAAGACCACCTGCACCGCAGAACAAATCATGGCCGCGGCAAGGGATGTTGCGCCGGTGTACTACGAGCGCTACATGATCGACTACAACAACAAGACACCCGACATCCAACAGGCTGTCCAGGATCGAATCCACTGGTTCTACTCGATGGACTTCGCCGGTCGCAGGGCGTACTCGGAGGAGATCGCCACGAACATCTACGGCGAACCTCTGGCATTCAGATGGCCGAACTGGGCCAAATTGTTCTTCAACAACAAGGGTGTGGCGGCCCACACCACCGACGTCTGCTCCCAGTACCCGCCGCGCGACATGTCCGTCTGGGTCTGGTAGTCACCGTGCCCACCCTGAGATCCTTGAACTCGGCGGTCACCCGGTTCTGGAGCTTCGCGGCGCCCGTCTACGATGCGAAAGCGCTTCAGCGCTGGGTTTATCGTCCCGCGCAGGACGAGATGGTCTTGCTGCTCGCGGCTCATGGCTCCCGCCGGGTAGCCGATATCGCCTGTGGTACTGGGATTCTGGCTGCCCGCATCGCAAGCGAGGTGGAGTGCGAGGCGGTCTACGGTGTCGATTTCTCCGAGGGCATGCTGGCTCAAGCGAGAGGAAGATCCGCTGAGGTGCAGTGGATGTCCGCGCCCGCTGAGCAGTTACCTTTTGGCGACGGGAGCCTGGATGCGGTAGTGACCACGTCCGCGTTCCACTTCTTCAACCAGCCTGCCGCGCTCCGGGAGTTCCACCGGGTGCTCGCGCCCGGGGGCCTGGCTGCTGTGGCGACATTTACTCCCTACCAACCGCTTCCGTTAGAGTGGCTGTCGGCCAGTCGGTTCAACCCCGCCCACAGTCCGTCGCCGGCGGCGCTGCGCGGCCTTTTCTCCGATGCCGGGTTCAGACTCGAGGACCAGCACCGGGTGCGCCGACCGGCCTGGACTCGATTCCTCTCCGACCTGATCACGGTCGGCATCAAACCCTGAGCGAGGAGCCCCGCCCAGCGAACGCTGTTGCCGATGCTGTCAGGTCGAGAATCAATCGTGTCTGTTCAGGGCAATGCAACCAGAGCATCGACCACGTCTGCGATGTCCGGTTCGGGCGCTGCCGCCGGGGTCGAATCGGTCACCCCGGGGACAGGTCCAGCCGCCGGGAAGGCGCCGGAAAGGTGCGGTACAGCGGTAGGTGCCGGGATCGGATTCGCTGCGGTCGGGGCGACGGCACGCACCGGGACATAGGTCTGTACCGCTGCTGTCGACGGCGACTCGACGGAGGACGGAGTCTCGACCACCTTGTGCGCCCGCGCGACGGCGGCACCGGAGGGCACGGGAACCGTCGCCCAGCCGGCCCCGGACGGGACGTTGCCCTCCGCCGTCACCGACGGAGGGTGAAACTGCGGTGCCGCACCGGCGGACAGGCACACTATTCCGAGGGCGACGGCCGCGGCGACTCCGAGCCCAGCCGACACAAGCCGCCGACGGGAAAGCCTGCCGCGCGCGGAGAATCGCTGCGTAACCGGGGCCGAGACTGCCTCGCTCGGCCCGGCGATCGCCATCGCGGCGCCGTACGCCAGTGCCAACCGCGGCGCGATGCTCGTTTTCTCCGGGTCTATCAAGACCTTAGTGGCGCAGGCCATCGGCACGGGTTGGATGTCGCCGAAGCCCAGCCGCCGCAGCCGCGTCCGAAGCAGTAGTCCTTCCCTCCCGGCCTCGGCCGTCCAGGTGATGCGGACCCGATCGATGTCGAAACCGCAGGCCGTCGCAATGGCGTGTGCGCTTCTCGCCGCGCTGTCGGCAATCTCGGAATCACCGTGCCACTCCAGTGCGTCATGGTCGATAACGGTGCCGTCGGTGGCGTCCACCAGCGCCCATGCGACATCGTCGGATGTCAGCGACAACCCGAGTACGGTGTGCACTGCGATCCCCTTCCCGGCTGTGAACGGCTGTGTGGGATCTATCGAATGTTGCGGGTTTGGTGTTACAACGCCACACCCCTGGAAGACATATTGGCCAGCCGACAGAACCTGCTCTTGTCATCCCAGTTATGTCGTTGTAAACCAACAGTTTTCCAGCCCCGAATGCAACGTTGCGCCAACTCGGTGCGGCATAGTGTGAGGAGCATACCGTCGAACGGAGTCTTCTCCCATGAGTAGCGACCGACATTCCATCCACGCCGCGCGCGGTGTCGAAGAGCATCGGGAATCGGACGCCTATCTGCAGAAGCGGCAACTCAAGAGGGGTACTGCGGGCTGGGTTCTGCTGGCCAGTCTCGGCGTCGGCTACGTCATCTCAGGCGACTATTCGGGGTGGAACTTCGGCCTGGCGCAGGGCGGTTTCGGTGGACTTGTGATCGCCGCGGTGGTGATCGCCGGGATGTACCTGGCCCTGGTGCTCGGCATGGCCGAGCTGTCCTCGGCGCTTCCGGCGGCCGGCGGCGGATACACGTTCGCCCGACGAGCTCTCGGGCCCTGGGGTGGTTTCGCGACCGGTACGGCGATCCTGATCGAGTACGCTATCGCGCCCGCCGCCATCGCGACATTCATCGGCGCCTATGTCGAATCCCTGAATCTATTTGGGATACAGGACGGGTGGTGGATCTATCTTGTCGTGTATGCGGTCTTCATCGGCATACATCTGTCCGGTGTGGGCGAGGCGTTGAAGGTGATGTTCGCGATCACCGGTATCGCCCTGGTCGGGCTGGCGATCTTCGCCATAGCCGCCATCGGCCGGTTCGAACCGTCGAACCTCACTGATATCGCGGTGGACGACGGTGCGGTAGGGGCCTCGGCGTTCCTGCCGTTCGGTGTGCTCGGCATCTGGGCGGCGATCCCCTTCGCGATCTGGTTCTTCCTGGCGATCGAGGGTGTTCCGCTAGCGGCCGAAGAGGCGGCGAACCCGGAGCGCAATGTGCCGCGGGGCATCATCGCCGCCATGGCCGTGCTGCTGATCACCTGTACAACGGTGCTCATACTGACCACCGGGGCCGGCGGCGCGGCGGAAATGTCGGACTCAGGCAACCCGCTTGTCGAGGCCTTGGGCGGCAGCGCCATGGCGAAGGTGGTCAACTACATCGGGCTGGCCGGGCTGATCGCCAGCTTCTTCTCGATAATCTATGCCTACTCCCGGCAGCTTTTCGCACTGTCGCGGGCCGGTTACCTGCCCACCGTGCTCTCGGTGACGAACTCCCGCAAGGCGCCGACGCTGGCGCTGGTGGTACCGGGGATCATCGGCTTCCTGTTGTCGTTGACCGGCCGCGGAGCCCTGCTACTGAACATGGCGGTGTTCGGTGCGGCGCTCAGCTACGTGCTGATGATGGTCAGCCACATCGTGCTGCGTCGGCGCGAACCCGATATGCCCCGGCCGTACCGCACCCCCGGCGGCGTCTTCACCACCGGCTTCGCACTCCTGGTGGCGATTTTGGCTGTCATCGCAACGTTCCTGGTCGACAGTCTTGCCGCCTTGTGGTGCCTGATCGTGTTCGCCGCCTTCATGGCCTATTTCGGGTTATACAGCCGACACCGATTGGTGGCCAACTCCCCCGATGAAGAGTTCGCCGCCCTCGCTGCAGCCGAGGATGATTTGAGGTGAGGTAATCGGTTGCCCACGGTGGATCCCAGGCTGCCCGGCGATCAGGGTAGGCCGCCGAAAAGGCTGGAAAGCACCGGCGGGAGCGGTGCGGGTGGAAGCGGTGCCGGCGGGACGGCGCCCGGGGGCGCGACGGCCCATGGCTGTTGGGCGGGGACAGTGGCCGGGACCACGAGCGGAGGTGCGGCGCTGACTAGACCCGGGCGGCTGAGGTGCTGCGCGGCGGGCAGGTGGGGTACCCCGACAGTGGTCGGAAGTGATTCCGGCACAGTCGAATCCAAGTAGACTTCGGTGGTGAACCCCGGTGCGGCAACAGTTTCGGGCTGGGCCACCGCGGTTGCCGGCGACCGCGCGGCGACCGGTTCCGATACCGACGACGGCGCAGTGCTCGTGGGGGGCTTGGCCACGGCGGTCGGGACGGTGAGCGGGGGCCGGGCTTCGGCCTGCGGGGGTGGGGCTGAAGCCGGTGCCGGACCGAGCTGCGGCCCCGCTTGGGCGTTGGGTTCGGCTGCTGGAGTATACGAACCCTCGGGTGTCGAGTGGTTCCCGAATCCGTACAGGCCGACCCCGGCGGCCGCGGCCACGGCTGCGGCCGCACCCGATGCGGCGGCGACCCGAACGGGGATCCGGGCGGCGAGCCGCGAGATTACGCCGGCGGTCTCGTCGGCGTCGGGGCCGGAGCGCGCCGCCCCGTAGGCCAAGGTGAGGTATGGGGCCAGATGGCGGGCCGTCTTGTTGCGGCCTGCGAGCGCCGCTTCCTCAGGCACGGTCTCCACCGTCTCGAACCCGAACAACCGCAATTTGGTCCTCAGCCGGGTGCCGTGGTGGTGAGCATCGTCGGTCCAGGTCAGCCGAATGCCCTCGATGTCGTGCTCGGTGTGCGCATCGAAGGCCTGCACGCTGCGGGCGGCCGCTCTGGCTATCTCCTGCGCAGAATCGGGCGCAACAGCCTCTTCGGCCAGGATCGAGCCGTCCGCGGTGTCGACCAGCGCCCAGGCGGCACTGGACTCCGTGAGTGAGAGACCGAGTACGAAACGCATGTAACTACTCCCAGACGACGACAGCCGGTACCTGCCCTATCGGCAGGTCGTCGTCGGATGTTACGCACGTCACAAGTTGTTCGGCCCGGTACTCGTGATAAAGGGCCCGCAGGGGTGTGGGGCGCCGGTTGGGGACGTCTCAGTCCCGGGCCGCTGCCAGCGCGTCGTTGAGCGTCTTGCTGGGGCGCATCACCGCGGTGGTCTTTTCCGGGTCCGGGTAGTAATAGCCGCCGGTATCTGCCGGCTTGCCCTGCGCCTCATTGAGTTCCGCCACGATGGTGTCTTCGTTGTCGGAAAGTGCCTTGGCGAGCGGGGCGAAGTGCTCGGCGAGCTCCTTGTCCTCGGTCTGCTCGGCCAATTCCCGCGCCCAGTACATCGCGAGGTAGAACTGACTGCCGCGGTTGTCGAGCTCACCGGTCTTGCGGGATGGGGACTTGTCGTTGTCCAGCAGCTTCCCGGTCGCGGCATCCAGCGTCTTGGCCAGCACGGTGGCTCGCTCGTTGTCGAACTTGTTGCCCAGATCCTCCAGGCTCGCGCCGAGTGCGAGAAACTCGCCGAGCGAGTCCCACCGCAGATGGTTCTCCTCCTGGAGTTGGTGGACGTGCTTGGGTGCCGAACCACCGGCACCGGTCTCGTACAACCCGCCACCGGCCATCAACGGAACGATCGACAGCATCTTGGCGCTGGTTCCCAGCTCCAGGATCGGGAACAGGTCGGTGAGGTAATCGCGCAGTATGTTGCCCGTCGCAGCGATCGTGTCCTCTCCCCGGATGACCCGTTCGATCGTGTAGCGCATCGCCCACACCTGCGGCATGATCTGGATTGTCAGCCCCTCGGTGTCGTGATCCTTGAGGTATTCCTTAACCTTCTTGCGCAACTCGGCCTCGTGGGGACGCTCGGTATCCAGCCAGAACACCACCGGCATGCCCGATATGCGCGCGCGGGTGACGGCCAGCTTCACCCAGTCCCGGATCGGTGCGTCCTTGACGACCGGCATGCGCCAGATGTCGCCCTCTTCGACATTCTGGGTCAGCAGCACCTCACCGGTGTCGACGTCGACAATGTTGGCGACGCCGCCCTCGGGTATCTCGAAGGTTTTGTCGTGTGATCCGTACTCTTCGGCCTTCTGTGCCATCAGCCCGACGTTGGGGACGGTGCCCATCGTCGTCGGGTCGAACTGGCCGTGCGTCTTGCAGAAGTTGATGATCTCCTGGTAGATGCGGGAGAACGTGGATTCGGGATTCACCGCCTTGGTGTCCTTGGTCCGACCGTCGGCGCCGTACATCTTGCCGCCCAGCCGGATCATCGCCGGCATCGAGGCGTCGACGATGACGTCGCTGGGCGTGTGGAAGTTGGAGATACCCCGGGCCGAATCCACCATGGCCAACTCAGGGCGGTGCTCGTGGCAGGCGTGCAGGTCGCGGATGATCTCCTCGTGCAGCGATGCCGGCAGCGAGTCGATCTTGCTGTACAAATCGGACATTCCGTTGTTGACGTTGACGCCGAGTTCGTCGAAGAGCTGCTGATGCTTGGCGAACGCGTCCTTATAGAACACTTTGACGGCGTGTCCGAAGACGATGGGGTGCGAAACCTTCATCATCGTTGCCTTGACGTGTAGCGAGAACATCACGCCGGTCTTGTACGCATCCTCCATCTCTTCTTCGTAGAAATCGCAGAGGGCCTTCTTGCTCATGAACATGCTGTCGATGACGTCGCCCTCGTCCAGCTTGACCTCGGGTTTGAGCACCATCGTTGTTCCGGCGTTGGTGATCAGCTCCATCTTCACCGTGCGCGCGCGGTCCAGCGTCAACGACTTCTCGCCGTGGTAGAAGTCGCCGCGCCGCATGGTAGCTACATGGGTGCGAGAGGCTTGCGACCAGGCGCCCATGCTGTGCGGATGCTTGCGCGCGTACTCCTTTACTGCTTTCGGGGCACGCCGGTCCGAGTTGCCCTCACGTAGCACCGGGTTCACGGCGCTGCCGAGAATCTTCGCGTAGCGATCCCGGACCGCCTTCTCCTCATCGTCCTTCGGGTCGCCCGGATACTCCGGAACGTCGTAGCCCTTGGCCTTCAACTCCTTGATCGCGGCCAGGAGTTGGGGCACCGAGGCGCTGATGTTCGGCAGCTTGATGATGTTGGTCTCCGGCCGCTGCGTGAGGTCGCCGAGCTCGGCGAGGTTGTCGGGCACCCGCTGCTCTGGGGTCAGGCAATCGCCGAACTCGGCCAGGATGCGCGCCGCCACTGAGATGTCGCTGGTCTTGATGTCAATACCGGCAGCGTCGGCGAACGTTCGAACGATTGGCAGGAAGGCGTAGGTGGCGAGCAACGGCGCCTCGTCGGTCAGCGTATAGATGATGGTCGGCTGCTCGGCGCTCATGTGGTTCTCCCGGCGTCAGTTTCGGTCATCTTCAAAGGAGCGCCACGCAAGTATCGCGCCCACCGCACCTTCTGGCGCAGCCTACCCAACCGTTGCGCTGAGGTGATCGGTCAGTGTGCCGGCCGTCGGCTACGCGGCGGTCACGGTTCAGGCAGCACGCGGCGAGTCGTGCCCGAGGAGACCGCGCCGGTCGCTACATTCACGCCCATCGAGGAACGTCGGCCGGAAAGAGGAGCGAGATGACCCACAGGACAAGGTCCCGAATTGCGGGCCCCCTGCAGTGCGGTGCGGCCGGGCTGTGGCTCGTCCTCGTCGGGGCCGGCTGCTCGGTACCTGCGACGGAGGGTGCGACGAACGCCGCTCAAGCCGAGCAATCGGTGACGGGCACGCTCGAGAAATGGCGGGAAGCGGTGTGCCGCGACGACCTCGAAACCGACTCTGGCACCCGCCACGTCATCAACGGGAGCGCGTGCGTTCCGCAAGACGGCGATGGAATCGTGAACTTCGACCATTTCGAATCTGCGTCGTCGATGGACTCGGTCCTGTCCTGGGCTCCCTCCGCCCACGTCGCGAAAACCGTTGTGGACGGGCGTCCATTGGCGATCTGGACATCGACCGACGACATCGGTGACCTCGATCCGCTCAAAGGATTCGGCTTCAGCCTGGCTTCCTTCCAGGCTCCGAGTCTGGCGCGTCCCACCGAGGAGCTACCGGCGGTGGTGCCGTCCGGTGATGCGGTGACGATCCCGCCGAATCAGTACGGCTACGTTGTCGTTCAAACCGCCGGCGGAGACACCCAGTGCATCGTGGAAACCACGTTCATCGGGTGTCAGACCGACGGAACGAAGTGGCAGCAGCACCCCGATGGCAGCGGGCCGTATCACGGCGTGCGCATCAACACCGATGGGACGGGCTCGTGGGTCGACGGCAACCTCGGCGCCGCCGCACCCACGACGCTGACCAATCAGACCTACCGGGCGCAGGGCTGGACCATCGTGTCGAGTCCGTCCGGGATGCGTTTCACCAACGACACGACGGGTCACGGCGCGCTGGTCAGCATAGCGGGCGTCTACCCGTTCTGAGGATCTCAGTCGACAGCCGGGGGCGCGCGAGATAGCGAAGATTCCCCTATGCGTTCCACGCGACACTAAGGTGCTGTCCGTGGGCAGAAATATGTTGGCCAACGATCGCGGCCGCTGGCTGGCTGTTGCCGTCTCGCTGGTCGTTTCTGCCGCCATGCTGCACGCCCAGAGTGCAGAGTCGCCGCACGCGGCTGGCAATGCGGCAGAATCGGCGGCAGATCAGCGCTCCGGGCCGCCGCAGGCCGGCGCGCCGGACGTGCCAACTCCGACCCAGGCCGAATTGCTGGCGGCCAGTATCCCGGTCGATCCCCAGGTGTTTGACTTGGCATTGCCGGCCGGTGTCGCGCCGGAGTCGGGGCTGCAGGTCAAGACCATCTGGGCAGCACGCGCCATCAGCATGATGTTCCCGGAGATCACCACCATCGGCGGGTTTCGGCAGGACCCACTACCGTGGCACCCCAACGGGTTGGCCATCGACGTGATGATTCCCAACCACGGGTCCGAGGAAGGAATCGAGCTCGGCAACCAGATAGCCGGGCTGGCGCTGGCGAATGCCCAGCGCTGGGGTGTACTTCACGTAATTTGGCGGCAGGGGCTCTACCCGGGCATCGGCGCGCCGAGCTGGACTGCGGATTACGGGAACGAAACCGCCAACCACTTCGACCATGTCCATATCGCCACCAACGGCGGCGGGTATCCCACCGGGAATGAAACCTACTACCTCGGATCCATGGAGTCTTAGCGCTCAGACCGCCATCGAGCCCTCGCCGCACAGTGCGGCCGATAATCCGTCGGCATCGCCGCAGAGCAGGAGCGCATCAGGAACGGCCGCCTCCTCCGGCGTTGTCGGGAACGACGGTGGGGCCGGAGGCCACAGCGGGAAGATGCTGGCCCCGGTCACGCCCGTCAACCGAGCGACGATCTGGGCGCCAGTGTTGGTCATCACGTAGGTGACGTCGCCGATGAACTGCACGGGCGCAATAGCCAGCCTGGCCAACAGACTGATCAGGAAGATGCCCTGGTCGGCGATCGCCTGCAGTGACGAGACCACATCGTTGGTGAGTCCGTATACGACATAGGGCACCGTGGCGAAGATCGTGCGCGCGCCCAGCGCCAGTTGGGTGCCGATGTCGGGATAGCCGTACATGGCGATTGCGTCTTGCAGCGACCCACGCAGCGCCTCGTCGTCATTGACCGGAAAGACATTGCTGTCGCCGAGGTCGGTCAGCGAGACGCCCTCCGAACCGACAGCCGGGGTACCCCCGAAGAGGGTGACCACCGTCGGTGTCACGTCGACGATCTGGTACCGCAGGTTGATAGCGCCGGCGGCGAAAAGATCTGGGTTCTCGGCGATGACGAATGTCGATGTCTCGTCGGGCGATTGGAAGCCGTGGCCGAAACCCTTCTGCGGTTGGTGGCCGTGGTCGGTGGTCACCAGGATGGTCCACTGTTCCCCGGTGAGCGCCTCCCAGTCGGCCACAGCCTCCAGAATCTCGCCGAGGTTCCGGTCGAAGTTCTTGATTGCCGCCGCGTACTGCGGTGAGTCGCCACCGTACATGTGTCCGTTCTCATCGACGCCGACGAAGTAGCTGAAGAGAAAATTGGGAACGTCGGGGTCGGCGGCCACGATGGCCACCTCGGTTGCTTCGCCGACCGCGTCGTCGGTCAGTAGCCAGTCGGTATCGCCGGGGACCTGCGAGATGTTGACGACGGTGTCCGCGGGGATCGATCCAGCGCTGGCGATGGCGGAGATGACGTCCCAGTTAGCGATGGACGTTGTCTGGATGGCCGGGTTGAAGGTCTCCAGCTGATTGAACACTGTCGCCCAGGTGTCATAGGTCCAGGGAGTGAAGACATTGTTGATCACGCCGGTCGTTTCGCCCCACACACCGGTGAGGATGGACGACCAGGAGGGGCCGGAGATGGTGGTGTGCCCGACGATGCTCGCCGGGGCAGTGGTGCCGGTCTGGATCAGCTCGAAGAAGTTGACGTTGGCCGGATCATCCAGGACGCGGCTGAGGTTGGTGCCATCCACCCCGATCACCAAGACGTTCGGTGTGGGGTCGGCCAGCGCCTGGGTCTGGGAGGTGGCCACCGTCGCGTCGCGGCGCACCGCGCTGCGTTCCAGCTCATCGCGAACCGCGGCCAGCGCCGCGAGCATCATCGGCGCCCCCATGGGCGCCTCCGGGCTCGGCTCGAGCGGCTGCTGCCCGGAGGAATCCGGCACAGAAGCGACGTCGACGACTGCGGATCGCTGTGCCTGAGCGGGCGGTTCCGATTCTGCGAGTTCCGTGGCAACCGGGGATGCCGTCGGGGGTGCTTCGGCGGAGTCCACCGGAGCATTGGTGAACATGTCCGGGGCGCGCTCCACGGTCTCAGCTGGCTCAGCCGACAGTTCGGCTTCGAGGGCCAGTGCCGACTCCGCGTCGCTGGAGTCCTCAGGGCGGCTCAGGCCCTCCGCGTCCGTGCGCCCTTGCGTGCTGTGTCGATCTGCCGATCTGCCACCGACCGAGTCCTCGGCTGCAACGGCGTCCTCTTCGGCTTGGGCATCCGCGAGAGATGCGGTGTCCTCGTCGTTGGCGGCGGAATTGTCGGTGGTGGATTCGTCGGCCGACTCCGACGACATGCCCACGTCTGAAGTCGGTGCGTCGTTGGTCGCTGCCCCGCCCGGGGAGGCCGAATCGCGCCCTGTCGCTGTAGTTGTCGCTGTGGTTGTCGAGGCCGAGACGCTTGTTGACGACGAACTCGACGTGTCGGCGTTCGCGACGCCTGGTGCGGACGCCAGCGCCACCCCCACCCCGAGTGTTATCGCCAGCCCTCCTACGCGACCGATGTGTTTGGCGTAACCCATGGGTTTCCTTTCCGTTGGCCGCGGTTGCCGTGGCGCGGTGGCGGTGACGTCGCCGAAGCGAAAGTTACGCCTTCAGCACAGTCCGGTGACGGCGAATCGCCGATTATCCCGATCCACCGGCGTGGACAATTGCTCCCCCGTTGGTCGCCGACTGTTAACTTGCCGGCCCACAGAAATTTGGCTGCCGCCCGGTACTCTGCTGATCTCTGCCCGTCGACGGTATAGGGGGGCATCACCGTTGGACCGACGCGCCGAACGGGCATTGGCCGAAACCGACGCCCCGCCTTCAACAACATCGCCGCAGGTCGATAACGCTTTTCTGGGGCAAGATCGGTCCTGGAATCTGTCGTTCGCGGTACTGCTGGCTGGATCTTTTCTGGCGTTTTCCTGGTGGGCATTCGACCACGTCGGCGGCGCCAGCAAGGTAATTCTGGTGCTGGCCACGGCGGTCGGCATGTTCATGGCCTTCAATATCGGCGGCAACGACGTCGCCAACGCTTTCGGGACGAGTGTTGGCGCGGGCACCCTGACGATGAAGCAGGCGCTGCTGGTCGCGGCGGTCTTCGAAGTCAGTGGCGCGGTGATCGCCGGCGGCCAGGTCACCGACACGATCCGTAAGGGCATCGTTGACCTGTCTGCGGTATCGATCGCTCCCGATGACTTCGTCTTCATCATGATGTCGGCGCTACTGGCAGCGGCACTGTGGCTGCTGTTCGCCAATCGCATGGGGTATCCGGTGTCGACCACGCACTCGATCATCGGCGGAATCGTCGGCGCCGCGGTGATGCTGGGCGTCGTGACCGGGCAGGGTAGCGCGGCACTTGCGATGGTCCAGTGGGATGAGGTCGGCCGGATCGCGGCCTCGTGGGTGGTGTCACCGGTGTTGGGCGGCCTGGTGTCTTATCTGCTCTACGGTGCAATCAAACGACGCATCCTGCTCTACAACGAAGCCGCGGACCAGAAACTGCAAGAGCTGCAGCGGGAGCGCATCGCACACCGCGACCGCGATAAGGCGGCGTTCGAAAGGCTCAGTGAAATACAGCAGATCGCCTACAACGGCGCCCTTGCGCGGGATGCGGTGTTTGCCAACCGACCCGACTTCGATCCGGATGACTTGGAGTCCGAGTACTACCGCGAACTCCACGAAATCGACGCCAGGGCTGAGTCGATCGATGCGTTCAGAGCCCTGCAGACCTGGGTTCCGCTGGTGGCGGCCTTGGGTGCCATGGTGATTTCGGCGATGCTGTTGTTCAAGGGGTTCAATCAGATGAACCTGGGCCTTTCCACGATGAACAACTACTTCATCATGGGCATGGTCGGCGCCGCGGCATGGATGGCGGTTTACATCTTCGCCAAAACGCTGCGCGGCAGCTCGTTGCCGCGGTCGACTTTCCTGATGTTCAGCTGGATGCAGGTCTTCACCGCCTCGGGCTTCGCGTTCAGCCACGGGAGCAACGACATCGCCAACGCGATTGGCCCGTTCGTGGCGATCCTGGATGTCCTGCGCACCAACTCCATCGAGACGCAGGCGCCCGTGCCGACCGCGGCCATGCTGGCATTCGGCGTCGCTCTGGTGGCGGGGCTGTGGTTCATCGGACGGCGGGTTATCGCGACGGTGGGACACAACCTCACCACGATGCACCCGGCGTCGGGGTTCTCCGCTGAACTCGCGGCAGCTGCCGTGGTTATGGCCGCCAGCGTGCTAGGGCTGCCGGTTTCCAGCACACACATCCTTATCGGTGCCGTGCTCGGCGTGGGCCTGGTCAACCGGTCCACCAACTGGGGCCTGATGAAGCCGATCGGGCTGGCGTGGGTGATCACCCTGCCCGCAGCAGCGATCCTTGCCTCGATGAGCCTGGTTGTGCTGCGGGGAGTCTTCTGACATGTCTGCGTCGACATCAATGGTGGCACTGCCGCTTCGCCGACGTCTTCCCGTGCGGCCATGAGCGAGATCCAAGGGTCCGCCCGTGACAAGGCCGCCCAAACGATTGAGCACGCGTTGGACGATCTCGACCTGCCCACGGCGACGGCGGCGGCACGACCGCTCCCGGTGGATCAGATCGTTGACGTCCTGGAGCGGCTGGACCGCAAGCAACGGGGTGTGCTGTACCGGTTGCTGCCCAAGGACAAAGCCCTGCAGGTCTTCGAGGACCTCGCCCCGAGCCTTCAGGCCGACCTGGTGGGAGCCCTGCAGGACGACGATGTCGCCACACTGTTCGCCGACCTGGACCCCGACGACCGGGTGGAATTGCTCGACGAATTGCCGGCGAAGGTCGCCCGCAAGCTCATGCAGGCGCTGCCGGCTGATGAGCGCGAACTCACCGCTGGCATCCTCGGTTACCCGGACGGATCGATCGGCCGCCGGATGAGCCCGGAATTCATTCGGTTGCGCCCGGAGTTGACCACCGCGGAGGCGTTTACCCGCCTTGCGGATCATCTCGAGGGCGCAGAGACCATCTACACCTTGCCGGTCACCGGCGAGGAACGCGCTCTGCTGGGGGTGGTCAGCCTGCGCGATCTGATGAAGGCGCGACCGGGCACGACGGTGGGCGAGGTGATGCAGCCCGCGCACTGGGTGCGCGCCACCGACGACGAGGAGTCGGCCGCGAGGCGTTGCGCTGACCTCAAATTGCTCGCACTACCGGTGGTGGACAACGAGACACGATTGATCGGCATTCTCACCGTCGACGATGCCCTGCAAATCCTCGAAGATGCCGATACCGAGGACCAGGCTCGCATCGGCGGCGCCGAGCCGCTAGATCGGCCCTATCTCAGCGCGGCGGTATCCAGCCTGGTGCGATCGCGTGTGGTCTGGTTGCTGGTGCTGGCGATCGGCGCAACTCTGACCGTGCATGTCCTCGAGGTGTTCGAGGACACCCTGGCCGACGTGGTCACCCTGGCGTTGTTCGTGCCGTTGTTGATCGGCACCGGAGGCAACACCGGCAACCAGGCCGCTACCACGGTGACGCGTGCGCTGGCTCTCGGCGACGTGAGCCCCCGCGACCTGGGTAAGGTGCTGTTTCGCGAGTTCCGGGTCGGCCTGTCGTTGGGCCTGCTGCTCGGCTCGTTGGCCTTCGTGGTTACGGCCGCGATTTACGGCCGTCCCATCGGCACGGTGATCGGGCTGACGTTCGTGAGCGTCTGCTCCGTGGCGGCAACCGTCGGGGGTGCGATGCCGTTGCTCGCCCGCGCAATCCGGGTCGATCCCGCGGTCTTCTCCAACCCGTTCATCTCGACCTTCGTCGACGCGACCGGGCTGCTGATCTACTTTCTCATCGCACAAACTGTTCTTGGTCTTTGGTAGCTGGGGCGTCCGCTCTCCGGTTGGCATGGACGCAGAATGAGACCGCTGATCACAGGACAAACACCGCGTGGGCCGGATCGATCTGGCTCAACGAAAGGTTGGCAAGCACACCGGTGAAACCGAACCGATCGGGATGTTGGTCGTAGTAGAGATATCCTGAGGAACGGTCGTAGATGAATTGGCTGTTGTAGTTGGCGAGGCCACCCCCCAGGAACCAGAAGCAGTCAACGATGTCCACCTCGGTGCTGGTTGCCCCTGCCAAAGAGGTCGTGTCGATCGCGATGAGATCGTGTTCCTGGCCCTGGGCGATCACCAACGGCGTGGCGCGTTTGCTGGTGTACACGGAATTCAAGATGAAGGTATCCGTGGCGTCAGAACCCAGCAGGATGTTGCGACCGGGCTTGAGAAGGCCGGCATCGGATCGGGTCGGCGAGCTGGAGTAGAGCCACTTACCTCCGTCGATCACGCTGGCGCTGGCACCGTCGGAAGATTTGTTGACGTAGAGGTCGAGGGACACGTTGTTGGGAATATTGGTGAACTGGCCGGCCGCCTCGTCATTGGGGTATGTGAAGAACCCCCACACCCCATCTACTCCAGGGAAACCATCGTGTTTTGCGGCGGTGCGCAATGCTATGGGGTAAGGCGTTCCCGCCGGGGCAGCTACTTCGAATCTCCAGAAGTCGAAGTTATTCTGTGTCGTCGAATATTCGTTGCCGTTGTACGCGTACGGGTAGACCACCATGTGGTCCGGAAGTGTCGTCGCGCCGAACTGAACGAAATCTTGATATGAGCGGGGTACCCAGCCCGCGGTGTTCATGTTGATATTGTTTGGCGGTTGCAGCGATTGCGCTGTCCACACTTTGTCGGGGCCAATGATTCGACTGACCGTCGACGGTGGTTGGGGCGCCCAGGGCGTGCTTCCGCTCCACACCAAATCCTGGTAGGGCCCGCCGGCGGCTTTGAGTTGGCTGACGACCGTGTCGAAGTCTTTGAATCCGTAGGTTCTACCGCTTACCGCGCCCGACCATTCCGTGCCGTGCGGAATAGTGAATTTGGACTGAATCGGCAACGACCATTCATCGATATACGAGGTATCGATAGTGTATTCATAACCGCCGTTCGCGGGGTAGAGGAAATACTCCACGAAGCTGTAGTTTAAGAAAGAATTGCCAGCCGTTACCGCTGTTGGATTGAACGGATCGACACCGCCCGTCGAGTCGACGGGGAGCGTGAAACCGTTGCCGTTCGCGTCCGCCTCCACGATGTAGATCCGATTCTCGGGCGAGCCGGGTGCACCGGTACCGACGGCGAGGGCCACGGACGCACTGGATCCCTGTGGTATCGACACGGGAACGACAGGTGGGTTCTTGATGCTGTAGTCGCCCGAGTCGGTCAGGTTGTAGACCCAAATCGTCTTATCAGAGTTGTTGTGCACGTGGACGGATGGAGACGGATCCGGGGCGGGCGGCGTTGCGCAGCCGCCATTGGCGTTCTCACAGAGCAGCGGGATCGCCGTGAGGCCGACCGTGGCCGTCGAGGCACTCCGGGGCGCCGGCAGACCCAGCAGCCTGCTCATGCTGGCGGCGAGGGCGCTGATCGGGTGCAGATGCCAACGATTGGCGGCGCTGGTGTCGTCGGCGACGACGGTGAACATGTCGGTGCCACCGGCGCCGGCGAACACGCTGTCCGGGGTGTAGGTGTAGGTACCGTCCTCGGCGATCTGCACGACGCCGTTGACGGGCGCGTTGGTCACCGTGTAGGTGATGACGTCGCCGTCTGCGTCGAAGCCACCCAGGTTGCCGGTGATCACCCCGGTCCGGGGGTCTGCGGTATAGCCGGTGGGCTCAAGCCGGGGCGCCGAATTGAAGAATGTGTATTGCAGTTTGCGCATGCCGACCCAGAGTCCGGCGATCAGATCGGGTACCGGGAATTCCGGTCCGGGACGAATGGGTGCCGGAGCGTCCACACCCAGCCACGACAAACCCTCGGTCAGGATCGAGCGCCAGGTCACCGGTGCGCTCACCCAATCTGGATAGTCGGGCTGGCTCGCAGAAGCCGCGCTCGCCGGCGCAGCGCCCGCAGCGGACTGGGCGATGGCAGCGGGACTGGCGGCGCGGGTGGTCACGGTGACCGCCGCGATCGCCTGATCGTCTGTCGCGTCAGGCGCCGCCGGCTCCGAGATAGCCGCGACGGTTCTCACCGGGGCTGGGGCATCGATCCCGCCGCCGGAAGCAACCGGCGTGCCCTGACGACCTCCGCCAGACATCTGCGTCGTGCCCTCGGCTGGTTCAGCGTCCACGGCATCGCCCGCATCGCCGCCGGTGGCACCGCTGGTGGCGTCGACATCAGCCGGATCGGCTACCGAGTCCGCGTCATCGGGGTGCACCGTCTCGTTCAGTTGCTCGGTCGCCTCATCCGAGGCATCGCCACTCCGCGGGCCGGACTCTGTCGAGAGTGCATCGGCTTCATCGGATTCGTCGAGTTCGGTGTCGGCCTCGATGCCCTCCGGTGTGTCATCCCCTGCGCCGTCCGATGCATCCGGTACGGGCCCGGCTGAAGAATCCCGGGAGCTGCTATCCCTATCAGTTTCTGCGCCAACGCTTTCGGTGCGTGGTGAAGAATCGGTGCCGGTCCCTGGGGTCGCCCCCTGCGAGGATCCCGCGCTCGGGGCGCCCGTGTCGGTGTCGGCGTGAGCCACCGATGCTGCGCCCGCCAAGGCCACGCCCACTCCTGCGGTGGCCGCACCGACCTGCAGCCAGCGCAGCACCGGCAAACTTTCGGTGCCACGACGACCGCTCCGGCGCGGACAGGGACGGCTTTGCTCGACAGCCATGGCCCGACCTCCTATGGACTGGTGAAGACCATTAAACCCCCCCCGGTGGGCCGAGCAAAAGTGAACGTGGCGCGCCGCGTCACCGCCTCGGCGGCAAATACGGCCGGCGCTACCCGGGAGGCGCCGGGTCGTACTGGATGTAGCGGCGCACCTGGCGAGCGCGTTCCGGACCGGAGAGTCGCGCGACAAGGTGCAACGCCATATCGATTCCGGCAGACACCCCCGCCGAGGTGATGATGTCTCCGTCATCGACGAATCGCTCATCGGCCCGCACCGTGATGGTGGGGTCGAGCTCAGTCAGCCGGTCGATCGAGGCCCAGTGCGTGGTTGCGGGCCGGTGCGAGAGCAGACCGGCGGCGGCATACACCAGCGAGCCGGTGCACACACTGGTCATCAGTGGGACTCGGGCACGCTGGCGACGCACCCAATCCAGTTGGCTGCCATCCTGCAACTGTGGCCTGGTGCCCTCGCCTCCCGGATAGACCAACACCTCGAGCTTCGGCGCCTTGGCGAAGCTGTGGTGTGCCTGCAGCACTAGACCTTTTGCGCACTCCACCGGTTCACCACAGCGGGATAGGCAGGAGACGGTGTAGCCGTCGTCCGGAAAGGACCGAGTCCACGCAGCGAGAACCTCCCACGGGCCGACCACGTCGAGTTCTTCAGCGTCGTCGAACAACACGATCCCGATGTGTTTTGGCGTCTCCATGTCAGGAGTATGGCTGGCGTTCTCGGTTTACCTCTCATGCCGGTACCCGGCCGGTGACATACTCCGAGCAAGTCAGCTCCGCTAACGGCAGAAGGCGTCAGGTACATGAGCGAATCCATTCCCGCCGACGGTGGCGCTTGCGCGGATATCCGGACCTCGATGAGCGCCGATGCGCTGCGCAGGGCGATCGAGGATCACCTGAAGTACTCCCTCGGGCGCCCTGCGCCGCTGTTGGAACCCCAGCACTACTATCACGCCCTCGCTCTTGCGGTACGCGATCGAATGCAGCAGCGGTGGAGCGAAACCACCCAGACCTACCTCGACCTCAGCAGGAAGGTGACCTGCTACCTGTCGGCTGAGTTCCTGATGGGACCGCACCTGGGCAGCAACTTGCTCAACCTGCAGATCGAGGAGCAGGCGCGCGCCGCGCTCAGCGCGCTGGGCCAGGACTTCGACACCGTGCTGTCCTGCGAGCAGGAGCCCGGCCTCGGCAATGGTGGACTGGGACGGTTGGCAGCCTGCTATCTCGACTCGCTGGCCACCCTTGAGCGCCCGGCGATCGGCTACGGCATCCGTTACGAGTTCGGCATCTTCAGCCAGGAGATTCGCGATGGCTGGCAGGTCGAGACCACCGATACTTGGCTGGCCAACGGGAATCCCTGGGAAATCGTCAAACCGGAGCTGAACTACCAGGTCGGATGGGGTGGCCGCACCGAGACCTGCCTGGACCACAACGGCGAGGAACGACCCCGCTGGGTTCCGCAGCGGGTGGCGAAAGGCGTGTACTACGGCACCCCTATCCAGGGGTACGGCGTGAACACCTGCAACACGCTCACGTTGTGGAGCGCCAGCGCGGTCAACGCGTTGGCCTTGGACGCCTTCAACGCGGGCGACTATTACCGCGCCGTGCAAGACGAAGTCGTCTCCGAGACCATCACCAAGGTGCTTTACCCCAATGACGAACCCGCGGTCGGTAAGCAGTTGCGGTTGGCCCAGCAGTACTTCTTCGTGTCCTGTTCGCTGCAGGACATCCTGCACTTGCTGGAGGACTTCGCCGGGCGGTCGCCGCGAGAGTTGCCCGACCGAGTTGCTATCCAGCTCAACGACACCCACCCATCGATCGCGGTGGCCGAGCTGATGCGGCTGCTCGTCGACGAGCGCGATCTCGGCTGGGACGAGGCCTGGCGCATCACCGTGGCGACGATGGGATACACCAACCACACCCTGCTGCCCGAAGCGCTGGAAACCTGGCCACTGCCAATGTTCGAACAATTCCTGCCCCGCCACCTTCAGATCATTTTCGAGATAAACCGCCGCTTTCTCGACGAGGTGCGCGCCCGATTCCCCGGCGACGAGGCTCGGGTCCGACGCATGTCGCTGATCGGCGAGGAGGGCGAAAAGTGTATCCGGATGGCACATCTGGCCACCGTCGGCAGTCACGCCGTCAACGGAGTCGCCGCGCTGCACTCCGAATTGCTGAAAGAGACCGTTCTCAAGGATTTCTACGAGATGTGGCCGGAGCGGTTCAGTAACAAGACCAACGGCGTGACGCCGCGTCGTTTCCTGGGTCTGGCCAATCCCGGACTGCGCGAGCTGCTCGACGACACCATCGGCGGCGACTGGATGGTGGACCTGGAACGACTGCGCAGGTTGGAGCTGCTCGTCGATGACCCCACCTTCCAGCAGCGTTGGCGCGCGGTGAAGCGCGCGAACAAGGCTCGGCTGGCGGGCTACGTCAGGTCGACGACGGGCATCGAACTGGATCCAGACTGGATGTTCGACATCCAGGTCAAGCGCATTCACGAGTACAAACGTCAACACCTCAACGTCTTGCACATCGTATCGCTGTATAACCGGCTCAAAAGGAGTCCTGATCTCGACATCGCACCGCGCGCCTTCGTCTTCGGCGGCAAGGCTGCGCCCGGCTACACCATGGCCAAGCTCATCATCAAGCTGATCACCGCCGTCGCCGAGACGGTCAACTCCGACCCGGACGTCAACGATCGCCTCAAGGTCGCATTCGTCCCGAACTTCAGCGTGAAGAGCGGCCAGCTGATCTACCCGGCGGCAGATCTGTCCGAACAGATTTCGACCGCCGGAAAGGAAGCTTCGGGCACCGGCAACATGAAGTTCATGATCAACGGGGCCCTGACCATCGGCACGCTCGACGGTGCCAATGTCGAAATGCGGGAAGAAGCTGGTGCGGAGAACTTTTTCCGGTTCGGTCTGACCACGCCGCAAGTTCAGAAACTGGTAGGCGAGGGTTACCACCCGAGCTCCTACATCGAGGGCAACGAAGAACTCCGCCAGGTCCTGGGCCTCGTCTCCGAGGGCCGCTTCTCCCGCGGTGACACCGAGGTCTTCCGGCCGCTGATCGACAGTCTGATTCACCATGACCCGTTCCTGGTGATGGCCGACTATGCCGACTACATCGCCTGCCAGCAACAGGTGAGCAACACCTGGCGAGACACCGAGGCGTGGACGCGCAAGTCAATTCTCAATTCCGCGCGCAGCGGAAAGTTCTCCTCGGATCGCGCTATCGCCGAGTACTGCGACGATATCTGGAATGTGCCACCGGTGAGTGTGCGGGGTTGACGCAGTCGGTGGAAGGGGGCGGTGGACTAATGCTGTGTCTACGATGCCGTCATGGCCTGGCTCAGCGGTTGGTGGCAGAGCGACATTGTCGAAGGCCACAAAGGTCCGCTGATGCTCAGTTTCGTCGCGTTCGTCGTCACTTTCGTAGCCACCCGAACGATCACCCGGTTGATCCGCGCGGGTAAGGGGCCTTTTCACAACGTCAGTACCGGCGGCGTGCACATGCACCACTCGACGCCGGGCGTGTTGTTGCTCATCTTGGGCGGGTTCACCGCGGTCGCCTCGCCACCGGCATCGGCCCTGATCTACCTGGCCGGCTTGCTGGTAGGCATCGGTGCGTCCCTGGTGCTCGACGAGTTCGCGATGATCTTCCGGCTGCAAGACGTCTACTGGACACAGGAGGGCCAGCTCTCGGTCAATATGGTGACGTTGGCGGCCGCCTGTATAGGTCTGGCCGTGGTCGGGGTGTCCCCGATCAAAACGGCCGAGATGCCGGCCGATGTCGTCGCCGTCCGCACCGGGGCGGTCGGGGTGTTGCTCGTCCACTTCGCCCTGGTCGCGATCACCGCACTGAAGGGCAAGTACCCCACAGCTCTGATCGGGATGTTCGTCTCCCCCGTCGCCTGGCTGGCCGCAGTCCGGCTCGCGCGCCCCACCTCGCCGTGGGCGCGCTGGCGTTACCGCCCGGAGAAAATGGCGAAGGCCCGTCGGCGGGCCAACGCGTTCGATAGACGCTGGGCCCCCGTTCGCCGGCACTGGGACGACTTCATCGGCGGTACACCCACGCCGCCCCCAGCGCCTGACGGCAGTTAAGCGGACGGGGGCCGCGGGCATTTGCCATGCTGAGCGGCATGGCCCTCGTACCCCGCCGGATCGTTTCGGAATTGGACGCGAAACTGCGCAGCCCGAAAGCCGCGGCCGCAGCAGCGGGGCTGGAGAGCGCCCTCACCCGGCGGCGCCGCGAGCAGAAAATGAGGTCCGGGGCGTTTCGGGGCATGCATGTCGTCGTCTATCAGGGCTTTGTCGCCGACGACGTGGCCAAAGTCCGCGTTCGCGTGCTCGAAGCTCCCGAACTGCCGGGTGACAGCCGCATCCCGTACTGGGAGGTCGCCCAGGCCAATCTGCGCCGCCATGCCGCGTTACGCATCGTCGGGGTCGAGGTCGAGTTACGTATCGGAAGGCACAGCGTCAAGGAGATCACCGACAGCCACGGATTCGCGAACTTCTCGCTACCGGTCCCGGGCTTGCGGGTCGGATTGCATGAGGCACGTGCGGTAACCACCCCGATCGAGGACGGGGAGTCGGCCTCCGGCGCCGGCTGGGTCATAAAACCGTCGCGCAAGGCCGCCTTCATGGTGATTTCCGATATCGACGACACCATCCTGCTCACGGGTCTGACCGAGGGTTTGGCGATGGTGACCCGGACGTTGTTGCGCAAGGCGGACCAGCGAACCGCAATTCCTGGCATGTCCGCGTTCTATCGAGGTCTTTCCCGGGGAGTTCCCAACCGCGCTGGAAACCGCAAGCCGGAGCCGACGTTCTTCTACGTATCGACCGGAAGCTGGTCGTTCTACCCGCTGCTGCGGGAGTTCATCCGGCTACGCGCCTTCCCGCACGGTCCGATGTTTCTCACCGACTGGGGCCCGACGGAGCGGTACCTGCGGCGCAGCGGCGCCGAGCACAAACGTACGGCTATCCGGCGGCTGTTCGAGGCCTACCCGAACATGCGATTCCTTCTGATCGGTGACAGCGGTCAGCGCGACGCCCGGACCTACGAGGAGATGGCCCGTGAGTTCCCGGGACGAGTGCCCCTGATCATTATTCGCCAGGTAGGTGCAGGCGAGGACGAACGCAACACGGAGTTGCGCGAACGGGCAACGTCGCTTCGCGCCGAGGGAATACCGCTGCACCTGGTGACCGACGCATCACGCGCGGCCGAGCTGGCCCATGCCTTGAGCCTCTGCGACCAGCAGACGCTGGCCGACGTCGATGACGAACTGGGCCGGCGTTAGCGCGCGGAAGGCGACGCCGGCACGCTTTATACCCGTGGGGGGTATAGTGGAGCGCATGAAAACCAAGACAACAGCTCAGGGCTGTGACAATCCGAACTGCAACTGTGGACCCGACTGTTCGTGCGGGCAGAACTGCTCCTGCGGATCGACCGAGAGCAACGACAGCAAGTAGCCCGGGCGGCAGACATCAGCCCTCGTTGAAGAACGGGTCCGGCAATGCCGGATTCCTCAGCTTGGCGGCTGCGCCCGAACCGGTGACCGGAAGTCCCGTCGGATCGAGGAGCCCGATCTGAACGAGCACATTCGCCTGGTCCCACAGGATGTGCTCGTAGGCGACCCGGTCGCCGTCGATGCCGACGATCACGACAAACACCACGTCGACACGCTTGCCGGTCGGCTCGACTCCGGGAAGCATCCAGTCCATTTTGCAGGTGTGGGTGAACGAGACGATGAGCTCATCGATGAGCCGTTCCTCGGAGTAGGTTCGCGAAATCGTCTCAAAAACAACATCGGGCGGAAAGAACTGGCCGATCAGACGATTGCTGTAGAAGTTCCGAACTCCCTGGGGCCCTTGACCGCCCACCATGGTCGGAACATTGACCAGATGTGGATTCGGCGCCATCGTCGCCAGGGTCTGGTCGAGGTCGCCTTCGAGTTCGGCGTCCATATGGGCGCCGAAGATCGTGTCGAGTTTCTCCTGGATCAGTGGATCGGGCACGATTCCCCCATCGTCTTGATTGCGTTGCCGCGGAGGCGGCGCAGGTCGGGCCGCACCGCGGGTAGTTCAATTGCCTGGCCTGCCGCACCCGCTTTTGCTTGATCGGAATAATCGTAGTGGGCCGTGCGGAGTTGCTGGTGCGGTTCGACGGCAAGCTTCGCCGTGGTTGAAAACCGCATGCGGGCAAAGCATCCCGTCCGATGGGAAGCGTCCCAGGCAGGTTGTCGCGCGGGATCGGCGCGGCACTGGCCGGCAACGGCTTATAGGCTAACGGCATGTCCGAGCTGAACCCAGCGAAGGTGGTCGCAGCGGGCAAACTGGCGTTGCATTGCATGATGGCCGGCTTACTCGTCGCGGCGTTGATGTTTCCGCTGGCCGGCGGTGTCGGGATGCTGGCCATGCGGGTCTCCGATTCGGTGTCCGAGGACTCGGCAGAACTCGTACGCGGCGACATGCCGAAGGTATCGACCATGGTTGACGCCGAGGGGAACCCGATCGCCTGGCTGTACACCCAGCGCCGGTGGCCGCTGCCCAGCGATCGGATCGCCGACACCATGAAGCTGGCGATCGTCTCTATCGAGGACAAGCGCTTCAGCCAGCACAACGGCGTGGATCTGCAAGGCTCCCTGACCGGACTCTTCGGATACCTGCGGGCGGTCGATGACACTCGGGGCGGGTCGACGATCGAGCAGCAATACGTCAAGAACTACCGCTTTTTGGTTCAGGCACGGACCGACGCGGAGCGTCGGGCCGCGGTGGAGATCACGCCGGCGCGCAAGCTGCGCGAGATGCGCGCGGCGCTGGCCCTGGACAAGGCACTCCCGAAGTCGGAGATCCTGGCCCGGTATCTGAACCTCGTGGCATTCGGTAATGGCGCGTACGGCGTTCAGGATGCGGCACGCACGTACTTCGGCATCAACGCCGGGCAGCTCAACTGGCAGCAGGCGGCGTTGCTGGCCGGGATGGTGCAATCCACCAGCGCACTCGACCCCTATACCCACCCCGAGGCAGCCCTTGCCCGGCGCAACCTCGTACTTGACACCATGATGGAGAATCTGCCCGACAGGGCCGATGAACTGCGTGCTGCCAGGGCCCAGCCGTTGGGTGTCCTCGCCAAGCCCGACGCGCTGCCGCAGGGTTGCATCGCCGCCGGTGACCGGGCGTTCTTTTGCGAGTACGCATTGGAATACCTGGCTCGCGCGGGTCTCAGCAAGGAGGAGGTGGCGCGAAACGGCTACTTGATCCGTACCACCTTGGACCCCAAAGTGCAGCGCAGCGTCAAGCGGGCGGTCGACACGGTCGCGAAGCCCGACACGGAGGGCGTCGCCAGCGTGATGAGCGTCGTCAGACCCGGTAAACAGGAGCATCGGGTGGTGGCCATGGCGGACAACCGCACCTATGGGCTCAACCTCGATGCCCATGAGACCGTGCATCCGCAGCCGTTCTCTTTGGTCGGCGACGGTGCCGGGTCGATTTTCAAAATCTTCACCACCGCCGTGGCTCTTGAGATGGGGATGGGCATCAACGCCCAACTCGATGTCCCGCAGACGTTTCGGGGAACGGGGCTGGGCAGCAGCAACACTCCCGGGTGTCCGCCCCTGACCTGGTGCGTGAAGAACGCCAGTGGCTACCGCGGGACGATGAACGTCACGGATGCGCTCGCGCAGTCACCGAACACCGCGTTCGCCAAACTGATTGCACAGGTCGGGGTGTCGCCCGTGGTGGACATGGCGGTCAAACTCGGGCTGCGGTCCTACGCCGAGCCTGGGACTGCCCGCGCCTACGACCCCGACAATAACGAGAGTCTCGCTGACTACATCAAGCGGCAAAACCTCGGATCCTTCACCCTGGGCCCCTTCGAGGTCAACGCGCTCGAGTTGTCCAATGTCGGTGCGACACTGGCGTCGGGCGGAATGTGGTGCCCGCCGACGCCTATCGACAAGGTCTTCGACCGTCATGGCGGCGAGGTCGACCTCAAGACCCCCGAGTGCGAACAGGTGATTCCCGAAGGGCTCGCCAACGCGCTGGCCAACGCACTGGGAAGGGACACCACCGGCGGAACCGCGACCAGTGCGGCGGGCTCGGTGGGCTGGAATCTGCCGATGTCCGGTAAGACGGGCACCACCGAGTCGCATCGATCGTCTGGGTTCCTGGGCTTCACCAACCAGTATGCGGCCGCCAACTACATCTTCGACGACACCCCCGCGCCGTCGGGTCTTTGTTCGTATCCGCTGCGAAAATGCGGCGGTGGCAATCTCTTCGGCGGCAACGAGCCGGCGCGCACGTGGTTTCTGGCGATGGAGCCGGTCGCCAACGACTTCGGCCCGGTGGCCCTGCCCCCCACCGACCCACGCTTCGTAGACGGCGATCGGGGCAGCGAGGTGCCCAGTGTGACCGGCCTGAAGCTCGAAGCCGCGCGGCAGCGTCTGAAGGACGCCGGCTTTCGCGTTGCTGACCAGCCGGCACCGGTCAATAGCTACGCAGCGAAGGGCGCGGTGATCGGGACGACGCCGAAGGGCAGGACCATGCCCGGATCGATCATCACGATCAACACGAGCAACGGAATCGCCCCGGCGCCGGTGTACCGGCCGACTCCTCAGATTGCCAGCGCTCCCGCACCGCCCCCTCCGCCAGTGGCCCCGCCACCGCCGGTGAATGTCATCGAGATCCCCGGGCTGCCGCCGATCACGCTTCCCATGCCGCCGCCCCCACCACCGCCGCCACCGCTGCCGCCGCCACCCCCGGCCCCACCGCTGCCGCCGCCACCCCCGGCCCCACCAGGCGCGCCACCGTTCTGATAGAGCAGGCCGGGCGCCACGCCGACACGGCCTGGCCGTGGCTCCCGGCTTGATCGCGTGATCGCGACATCGGCAGTGGTCAGAGTGGACCCACGCCGCGCGCCGCGCGGACCGTCACGTCCACCAAGGCCGGCCCCGCAGATGTCAACGCGGACCTCAGGGCGTCGAACAGCCGGCTGCAACTGTCAATGCGCACGGCGGCCAACCCCATCCCCTGTGCCACCGCGACTAAATCGATCCCGGGCAAGTCAAGGCTCGTCTCGATGGCGGCAGGAAAGGACGGGATCTGAAAGAGTGTCTTGAATTGTTTCATCGCACTGTATTCGGCGTTGTTCAACACGACCACGGTCAGCGGAACTCGATACTTGGCGGCAGTCCAAAGCGCCTGTATCGAGTACATCATCGACCCGTCGCCGATGACTGCGACCGTGCGGTGTTCCGGGTCGGCCATCGCGACTCCGACCGCGGCGGGCAGACCCCAGCCCAGACCACCGCTGAAACCGTTGAAGAAGCCACCCGGCTCTGCGATCGGCAGATGGGTCCGCAGCGCTGTTCGGTAGGACGGCGCCTCCTCGACAACGACGCTTCTGGCCGGCATCAACTCGCCCAGTAGATGCAGCACCGCCTCGCCGCTCATCGGGTCGACCAACTGCGGCGGGGTCGGGCGCTCCCACCGCGGTGGCCCCGCCCGATTGGCCGCTGGCAGCGCCGATACGAGATCGCGTAAGCCCAATCGCGCTGAACAGAGCAAACTTTTACCGACCGGCGCCGAAAAGGCATGCGTCGGGTTGTCTGTGATATGCAGTGCGACAGTACCGTTGGGCAGAAACGGACCTTCGGTGTGGACGTGGTAGGTGAACAGCTGCGCGCCTGCCACCAGCACTACGTCGTGACCGTCTAGTTGGCGGACAATTTCTTCGCGGCTCGCGGTAAGAAAACCCTGAAACAGTTGATGGCGTTCAGGGAAGCTGCACCGTGATGACCATGGCGCCGCATAGACCGCGGCGCTGAGTCGCTCGGCGAGTGCGACGGCGTCCCACCCCGCATCGTCGCTGTCGACCTGCGGCCCAACGATGATGGCGGGGGCTGTTGCAGCAGACGTGTTTCGGCGAAGTGGGCGATCGCGTCGGGGGCAGCGCCCAGTGCGGGTACCACCGTGTGCGTCGGTACCGGAGCCGGGTCGCCGTCCCAGTCATCCTCGGGGATTGAGACGAATGTCGGACCGCAGGGCGGTGTGGTCGCAGCCAGCAGTGCCCGCGCCATCGCTCCGGGAACGTCGGCTGCCCGTGCGGGTTCGATCGCCCACTTGACGTAGGGCTGCGGAAGCAGAGTGGATTGCGGGGAGGCCAGATACGGTTCGGTTGGCAACATGGCGCGCGTCTGCTGGCCGGCCGTGACCACTAGCGGTGTCTGATTGCGCCAGGCTGTGATGATGCTGGCCATCGCGTTGCCCAGCCCCGCGGCGGTATGCACACTTGCCACACCCGGCCTTCCCGACTTCTGTGCGTAACCGTCGGCCATGGCGACCACCGTCGCTTCCTGCAGCCCAGGACGTAATCCAGGTCCTCGGGCCACCGTACGAACATGCGCATCTCCGTCGAGCCGGGGTTGCCGAACACTCGATCGACACCGAAGCGGCGCCAGATGGCATACGTCGCCTCGGCGACAGTCTGATCGCTCACTTCCCTATGATCTCAACCTCGGGCCGCGCCCAACAGGGACTTGAACAGTTTTGCTCCCCCAGGCTACGGCGCGAGAAACGAAATCTGTTCTGCAGGAGTCAAATTGGCATTGATATTGCCGATCAGGGAGTAGTTGTGCTCGACGGCGACCGCCCGGATGCCTGATCCGGGATCGAAATTCAGCTCGTTGAGGTTGACCCAGACGATATTGGGGCTGAGGGTGGATTCGAAATAGTAGACCCTGGTAGTCGAGTCAGCGACCGAACGCCAGTATGTCGGCGAGAGGTTGGGGTGCTGCGGGTCGCCCACACCCCAGGGCACTGACACATTGCGGATCACGCTCAGAACCCCTGCTACGGCTTGTCGTTCGTTGGTGGTCTGCGGGAGTTTGCTCAGGTAGTAGCTGGCCCGGACGAATCGGTCTTTGGACTGAATCGATCCAGGGAGATTCGTGTTCAGGTCCTGGCCCTGCCATGCGGCATTGAGTTGGAGTTGCTCGTCGTAGGTCGGGCTGTTGGTCATGACCTGGTACTGGCGGCCGTGATGGATCACCGGCTTGCCGTCGAGATATTCGATGATGGCTGAATCGCCGCTGGCATCACTCAGCGACATGTGCACGGTCGGTTTGGCCGAGCGGGTGGGGCCGAAATCGACTGGCACGATGTAGATGGACGGGTCGGTGAAAGCGTCTACGACTTCGCTCACCGTTGCGAAACTGGTGAGCACGTATTGCACCCATCCGGCGAATGAGAGCCGTGGGCGGTTGTCCGACGGGGCGGGTTGCCCGAAGTCTGCCTCTCCCAGATACAGCAGATTGGCCACCAGGCCGGTTTCGTTCATACCGTCGAACACGCCGTCGATGGGTCCGTTGGGATCGGTGGTGCCCGCGATCTCAACCGCGCCATATTTGCCGGTCCACGTCAGCGAATTGGCACCGCCCCCGCCGTCCTGCGTCGCGCCTCGCGGGATGACATAGAGATGCGAGTTGAAGGAGTACGGCCAGTCCATCGATCGACCGGTGATCACCATGCCGTCCGGGCCCAGCCAGGTCACCCGACTGCAGGCTTCGGCGGTGAGCGCGCCTGACAGCAGAAGGAATCCCGTGCACAGGGCGATCAAGATTCGTGGAACAACCCGCCGGCGCATTGTGCCTCCGATGTCGCTCGCGTCGCGTGAGTGTGGGGTACCGCAGATCTTCACCTGCAAGGCGGAACCATACGGCGAAGGCGGAGAGGTGAGCTCGCCGGCGTGATCGTCCACTCGCTGGGCCTCGTGAAGGGCAGCATGGTCGCGTTCCAGTTCGGCTCTGTCAGCTGGTCTTTCGCCGGCGAACAAGAAGCACTGTCACGAACAGTACGGCGAAGGTTTGCTGGGAGGAAACCATCGTGTAGCCGAGGTCGGTGAAGATGCCCAGTTCGATCGGGCTGAGAGTTCTGATGCCCTGGCCGGTGCTGACGAAGGCATTCATCATTTGGGCGTTTGAGCCGGTGAAGCTCGAGTCGCTGAGGTGCGTCACCGAACTGCCAGAGCTCCACGGGCGCGGGGTGTGGAGCGGAACGAGCCCACCGTGCGCGGCAACCGCGTTGGGTCCTGCGAAGTACAGGCCCCCGTTGCCTCCCGTCAGATTCGGGTCGTACGCGGTGTTCCATCTCAAGTCGGGCCCGATTACGCGCTCATCACTGCTGTTCGCGATGAAACTGTCGAATATCGTCCAGTCCCGGTAGTTATTCGAGCCGGCGCGATCCACGTAGGAGATGAAGCCGAACGTGTGTGCCAACTCGTGCATCGCCGTGGATTGAAAGTCGTACTGCCTGCTACCGACGGAGTTGCCCAGACTCCAGGGAGACCCGAAGTTGAAGTTGATTTCGGCGTCCGCGGCCGAGCCGTTGAAGTCGACGCCCGACAGGATCTTCTCCTGGACCACGGTCCCCAGAAAGCCGGAGGACGAACCGGCGAGTTCGCTCGAGGCCCAGGCCAGGGTCGAACTGTTCGGTGAGTTCTCCCCACTGACGTCGTAGGTCAGGGTCACCGGGGCGTCCACGACGAAATACGATGAGAGCGCTAGCGCCGCCGCTTCCAGGGCATCACGCGCGGCGCTGGACCAGTGCTGGGAACCGGTCCCATAGTTGAAGTCGAAGGTCAGTCTGGCGCCGACGGTGGGCTCGTCGGGCGGCGACTCGTTCGGGAAGGCGGCGCCGTCGTTTCCGGTGCGGCCGTTGCTTCCGAACAATCCCCCGGCTCCGCCGTCACCACCTCGGCCGGGTGCTTCGGCCGCACTCCGCGCCGAGCCACCGGCGCCGCCGTCGCCGCCGGTGCCAAAGATCAATCCGCCGCGGCCGCCATCGCCGCCACGTCCGCCCGGAACACCGTCGCCGCCGTCCCCGCCGTTGCCGAACCAGCCGGCCGATCCGCCGTTGCCCCCGTTGAAGCCGTTACCACCGCTCCCGCCGAACAACCCGGCGTTGCCACCATGACAGGCCGAAACGCCGGGGCACGACTGGGCATCCCAGCTGAACCCGTTACCGAACAGGATTCCACCGTTGGGATTTTCTGCGGTGCCGTCGCCGAACAGCCGATTCGTGCTGGCCGTAGCGTCGGCCGTAGCGTCGGCCGTAGATTCGGCAGAATGGTCGGGGGCAGAATGGTGGGCCGTTAGATCCCGCGCCGCACCTGTCGCCCCGTCCGTTTCGCGGACGTTGCCAACCAGCCGATGCGAGCCAGCCGCCGTCCCTCGATCCGCCGGCTGCGTCGCCGCGGTTCCGGGACCATCGCCTGTTTCGGCCGGGGCGGCAGTCACCGGTGCTGAATCGGCCGCTACGGCACGTTCGGAACCGGAACCGGAACCGTCCGTATCCTCTACCTCTGCGACCTCTGCGACCTCTGCGACCTCTGCGACCTCTGCGACCGTGCTATCGGTTCCTGAGCTAGCCGACGCGGTGATGTCTGGCGTCGTGCCGGTCGACTCGTCCGCAACGTCGTCTGCACGGTCGTCGGCATCGATGTCTGCAGCATCGATGTGTGCGGCTTCCTCAGCAGCCGTGTCGCCCGGACCAGGCGAGGAGCCGTCCGGCGATGATGGCTCGGCCCCGCGCACCGAATCCGACGATGCCGTTTCCGTTTCCGAATCGGCCGAATCAGCGGACGAACTGCTCGGCGCGGCGGCTGAAGACGCGCTCGGCGAAGTGGAGTTTGCCGAACTGTCCGAACCGGTCGTATCGGCGAACGCTACCGCCGGCACCGACCCGATGCCTACGCCAACCCCCAAGGCGACCGCAAGCGCGGCCACGCGTCCCACGTAGCGGGAGTACTGGGGAAGCCGACCCACAGGTACCGCCGGATTATCGCGGTCGCTCTGCGACACATGCGTCGAACTCATATCGGGCCCCTCACCGGACTCGCCGGGACTCCACGTAATCATTCAGTATGCGATGAAGTATCGACGAACATCCCGGTTTCGCCAAAGTTAGAGCGTGTCCCGCTCAGATATCTCCCCGTGCACCGAAGTCCTGGGCGCCACGTCCCGTTGATGTGGATCTCGGTGCCGGCGCCCGGTGGATTATCGTTCACAGCCATGCAGACGAAGAATTCAGGATCCCGATGAACGCCCTGGGGCTGCCCGGTGCCGCCGTTGCGATCACCGGAGGCGCTCGAGGAATCGGGTACGCGACGGCGAAGGCCTTTATCGCCGCCGGTGCCCAGGTTTTCATCGGTGATCTCGACGCCGATCTGGCCATGACCGCCGCGGATGAACTGGGATGCCGTGGAGTCGGCTTGGACGTTCGGTCGCGTGAGTCGTTTGCCGCGTTCCTGGCGGGTGTCGGCGGACCGCTTCACGTGCTCGTGAACAACGCCGGCATCATGCCCGCCGGAAGGTTCGTCGATGAGCAGGACGCGGTCACCGATTCGATCGTCGACGTGAACCTCAACGGAGTGCTGCGCGGGACGAAGTTGGCGCTGCCCGGCATGCTCGAGCAGGGATCCGGTCATATCGTCAACGTGGCGTCGTATCTCGGAATGGTGCCCGCCGCCGGGCTGGCCACCTACTGCGCAACCAAACATGCGGTGGTCGGTTTCAGTGAGTCGCTGCGAGACGAGCTCGCCGGCACCGGGGTGACTGTCACCGCGGTGCTGCCGTCGGCTGTGCGCACGGACCTGGTTTCCGGTGTCAAACTGGGCGGAGTGCTACCTACCGTCGACCCACAGGAGATCGCCGCTGCGGTCGTGGCCTCGTGCCACACTCGCCCCGCGATCGTCGCCGTGCCAGGTTGGATGCGCAGCTATGAAGCCGCTGCCGCGCTTGTTCCGGACCGGCTGCTCGGCGCGGTCCGCGGCCGGCTGACCCGCCATCGCGTTCTGCAGGCCCTCGATACCGATGCCCGGGCCGCATACGACGCACGTATTCGCCGGGGCGCCGAAGCAACCGGGGACTGAACTCAACGACCGTCCGAAGAGACCATCGCCGACGGCACGGTGGGACGATGCCGCAATCAGGCGAATTCGTGCGATTGCCTACTCCCCCGGCATACGCTGCCCATAGAGTTTGCAACCACATGGCGAGGCCGAATGCCCTTAACGCAGCTACGTCGCACAGCGGCCGGGCTCTGTGCCTGCGCGGCCGGGATCGCTCTTGCGTCACCAGTGGCCGCCGCCCCCCTGGACCCGATACCGGGTAACGGTTTCTTTCTGGTCGGGCCGGATATCTCCAAGGGGCTCTACCGGACCGCAGGGACGGCGTCTGCGTGGTTGGTGTGGATCAACGATGTGCCGACAGAGGACTCGATGTGCGTGTGGTTTTCCTACAGCACGCCTGATGCGAACAAGGACAACGTCGTCGAGACGAATATCTCGGTCGGTCCGATGTATGCGAATATCAACCCGGCGGTCAAGGCTTTCGAGTCCCGCAACTGTCAGCCCTGGACCCGGGTCACCTGAGCCTGCGGGGCTGCGGAAGCGCTTCGCCCTGTCATCGGGTTCCCCTGCGGTGACTTCGCGCCGTGTCTCGCCCCGTAATATCTTCCGGTGGCAGGCGGTGGCATGAATCCGTCGTCCGTTGCCGCGATGCATTTCAACCGATTGCTGCGGGAGGTGCAACAGTGAGCCCGACTCACGCAGGAACGAAGGGGCAACCCCCTCATGCTCCGGGGTCCCGCGCGATGGGTTGCACCACTGTGCTTTTCGTTGCCACCGTCATGGTCGCAGTGGCCGGCTGTTCAGAGTCGGCCAGCCCGTCAAGCACACCGGCGGAGGTCGCCGCGGCGCCCCCGGTGGCCACAGCACCCGCGCCGGCCACGGCGCCCCGCCCGCACAGCTGCAGCTGGCATCGGGCAACGCGCAGCCCCGCCTGTCCCCCGAACCGGCGCAGCTGGCCGACGACCTCGTGGCTGACGAGCACGCGCTGCGTGACCCGTCACTGCCGGAGCCCGTGGTGCTGGAGGCAGCGCGCCGCCAGCAAGCGGCCTACCGAGCGCTTGGACGACACCCCGAGTGGGATGCGATCGCCCGCCCGCGCATTCTGGCGCCGCTGCTCGAAATCTACGACCGGAATATCGACGCGCGTCGCCAGCTCACCGCGTTGGGTGAGGCGCACCTCAAAGACACGCTGCCCGCGTGGCGGATCGTCGCGCCGACTCCCGCCGATGAGTTGCTCGGGTACTACCGCGAGGCGGAGTCGGCCTCGGGCGTTGGCTGGGCCCATCTAGCGGCGATCAACCTGATCGAGACCGCATTCGGCCGCGTGGACGGTGTGAGTACCGCTGGCGCGCAGGGCCCCATGCAGTTCATGCCTTCGACCTTTGCCGCCTACGGCGGGGGCGGTGACATCCTCTCTCCGCGGGACAGCATCATGGCCGCCGGCCGCTACCTTGCCGCCAACGGATTCGCCAACGATCGCGATCATGCTCTGTACCGGTACAACAACTCGGATCTGTACGTACGGGCGGTCAACGACTACGCGGCGATTTTTTCAGCTGACCCCGCAGCTTTTGCCGGGTACCACCGGTGGGATGTTTACTACCGCACCACCGCTGGGGACGTGCTCCTGCCCATCGGCTACTTCGCCCCCTCGCCGATCCCTGTCGACGAGTATCTGGCCACCCACCCGCAGTAAGCGAGTAAGTCGTTGGCATCGAAGCCGCGATCCGTGCACAGGTGCGCCCGGCGGAACTAGGCTGGTGGCATGACCGATCAGGACAAGACGGCTGCCCGCCGCGAAATCACCGATGCCCTGCTGTCCGCGCTTGATAACCGCCATGAGGTGCTCGACGTGATCGTGGAAGCCGACGACCGGACCACCGCGGTCGCGGCCATCGCGGAGCTCTTGAACACTTCGGCGCGCGGTGCTGAGGCGGTCATGGGCATGGCGTTCGATCAATTGACGAAGGACTCGCGGCGCAAAATTGCCGCGGAACTTGACGACCTCAACAGCCAACTGACGTTCATGATGAACGAGCGACCCGCGAGTTCGGATGACAGCTTGACCCTGCGGCCGTTCGCCGGTGGTCCGGATCAGGACATCTTCGCCGTCAGATTGGACGAGGTCGGTGCCGCGGGCGATGGATCCGGTCAGCCCGCCAAGCCCCTCGCCGATGAGATCCGCGCCGCGCAGCGTCGCATCGGCGAGGAGGAGGCCGCCTGGTTCGTGGCCGTGGTGGAGACCGCGAAGGTCGGGTTGGTGTTCGGGGAACTGGAACGCGGCGAGGTGAACGTCAGAATCTGGATACACCCCGAGCATCGGAAGAAGGGCTACGGTACCGCCGCGCTGCGGCGGTCCCGCTCGGAGATGGCGGCCTGCTTTCCCGCCGTTCCGATGGTGGTCCGCGACCCAAACGCCAGTCCGGCCTAGTGCCCGACTAATCCGGCCGGTAGCCTGCGGCCGGGGAGTTGGCCGACGGCGGGAAGCGGGTTTGCCGCACGTCGCCGACGCGCGCGCTGCGTATCATCTGCCCGAGTACCCGCTTGGAAAGCTGTCTTGAGGAACGGAATCACATGAACACCCATGCCCAACAGATGGAGTTCAAGGCCGAGGCGCGCCAGCTGCTGGACTTGATGGTCCACTCGATCTACTCCAACAAGGACTCGTTTCTGCGGGAGCTGATCTCGAATGCCTCCGATGCGCTGGACAAGTTGCGCATCGAAGCGTTCCGGAACAAGGATCTCGACGTCGACACCTCCGACCTGCACATCGAGATCAACCTGGACAAGGTTGCACGAACGCTGACCATTCGGGACAACGGTATCGGCATGACGCACGGCGAAGTCGTGGACTTGATCGGCACCCTCGCCAAGTCAGGCACCGCCGAACTGCGCGCGCAGTTGCGGGAGGCCCAGAACACAGCCGCCTCCGAGGAATTGATCGGCCAGTTCGGTATCGGGTTCTACTCGACGTTCATGGCGGCCGACAAGGTCGAACTACTCACCCGGAAGGCCGGTGAGAGCGATGCGACCCGCTGGGAGTCCAGCGGTGACGGTACCTACACCATCGCATCGGTCGAGGACGCCCCGCAGGGCACGGCCGTCACGCTGCATCTCAAGCCCGAAGACACCGAGGATGAACTGCACGACTACACCTCAGAGTCGAAGATCAGGAATCTGGTCAAGAAGTACTCCGACTTCATCGCATGGCCTATCCGGATGGACGTCGAGCGCCGCACCCCGCCACAAGAGGACGGTGGCGAAGAGGTCGTGACCACCGAGACCGAGACCCTCAACTCGATGAAGGCATTGTGGGCGAGACCCCGCAGCGAAGTCTCAGACGAGGAGTACAAGGAGTTCTACAAGCACATCGCGCACGCCTGGGACGACCCGCTTGAAGTCATCACGATGAAGGCCGAGGGGACCTTCGAGTATCAGGCGTTGCTGTTCATCCCCTCACACGCCCCATTCGACTTGTTCAACCAGGACGCCACCAAGGTCGGGGTTCAGCTCTATGTCAAGCGCGTCTTCATCATGGATGATTGCGACCAGCTGATGCCCCAGTATTTGCGCTTTGTCAAGGGCGTTGTCGACGCACAGGACATGTCGCTCAACGTTTCCCGCGAAA
>JAHZJB010000003.1 GCA_022601135.1 Actinomycetes bacterium
TCGCATCAAGGCCGCTTCTGTCAGCTTTCCGCACTCCAGCGGTCACACTGACCTCCGCACCCACCAGCACCAGCCAGCCGTCGCCCCGCTGCACCGCGCGCACCACGGGCCATGACCACCCCGGCAGCCAGGCTTCGATCTGTGCCGTCCCATCCGGTTCGGTGCCGTCGTCGCGGATCTCCAGTTCCAGCTCCGCGGTGCGATCTTCTCTCTGACTCATCGCGCACCGCCGAAAACTGCCGGCTGAGCGCAGTTGTTGAGCGCTCGCGATAGAATCGTCACGCGCGCAAGATCGGTGGTTTCCATATTCGCCTCCGTGATGAAGCCCCTGGTTGCAGCCGGGGGCTTCGCTCTTAATGAGCCCGGAATTGAACGCTGATCTATGGTCGGTGCTTGGTCGGTGGATCCGCGACACACCGTGGTTTCGAGTGGTACCGAATGGCGCTATATCGCCAGTTCAGAACACTTTTCGGAGCCACGACCAGGTGAGCTCGCAGGCTCTCCTAAAGCCGGTGTCGCATGTTCGAATCATGCCGGGGGCACCACGAACGTTTCAAAACGACGTTGCGTCAGCGGAACGGCTTAGGTGAGGCCAGTTTCGGTTCTGGGGCTGGTTGATTCACTCACGACAAGAGCCCCGATCACGCCGAGCAGCGGACCGGGGCTCTCGCCTTATGAGCTACCTCAATCAGTCCGACGCAGTGCCGCTGTCGCTGTCGCTGTCGCCGCTGTCGCCGCTGTCGCTGTCGCCGTCGCTGTCGCCGCTGTCGCCGTCGCTGTCGCCGCTGTCGCTGTCGCCGGCGTCCGCGTCGCCCTCACCGTCGACATCGCCTTCGCTGTCGACGTCCGCGTCGCCCTCACCGTCGACATCGCCTTCGCTGTCGACGTCCGCGTCGCCCTCACCGTCAGCATTGCCCTCACTGTCGGCGTCACCATCAGTTTCCGCAGTGTCGCTGTCAGTGGTTGACGGCTCAGGGTCAGAAACGTCGGATTCCGCGTCAGCGTCGTCGGTGGCCAGATCGACGCTGAGAGCGGTTGACTCCGGATCTAGGGCCGAAGGGGGCACGGTGGCGGCCGCGGCCAACTCGGCGGGCGCCTCCTCTTCCTCCGCGTCTTCCTCCGAGCTGGTGGCCAGTGCGGCCAGCGGGTTGCCCGTACCGCTCCAGCCGATGGCCTCGGCCGAAGATTGGTTGGCCGCAAACCAGGAACCGATGAGACCGGCCTTGACTCCGGGCACGGTGATCTTCGGCAAGCCGGTAAGTTTCACTTCGGCGTTGATGGAGTTGAAAATCGAACCGGCGGGGCTCAACAGCCCGCCCATCGCGATGCCAAGCTCGTCGATCGTCACGCCGGACGGCACGGGAAGAATCCCCGCCAAGAAGGTGAGGTCGAGTATCCCGTGGCCATTGAGGAACCCGTTGGTCATCGCGGCGGGGATATTGATCAGGGCGTTCGCCGCTTTGATGAGGTCACCTGCGACCAGTTCGTCCACGAACTCGGTGAGCTGGTCACCGAGCGCCAGCAGCGGGCTGACCACCAGACCTAGGGCGCCTATGACCATTCCGCTGTTGTAGTTGGTCGTGTAGTTGAGCACCGGCGCGAGTGACGCCGGAATCTCGGGTTCGAGGACGCCGTAGATGAGTTGGTGTAGCGCGTCGAGGTTGTCCGTTTGAGCTGCGATCTGATTTTCAACGATCGCATTGGCGTTCTCAACGATGTCTTCGAAGATATCGCCGATGTCGGGGAGCAGCGTGGCGTAGTGGAACCAGTTCGCAACGACCTGCTGCACCACGGGTAACGGGGCTTCGAAATACTCACCGGTAAGGGCGGTGAAGTTTGCAAACGCCGTTTCGAAGGTCTCCACCCAGACCGTGAACGGGTCCGCGGTCGTGGTGAGCTGGATTTCCGGCGATACCGAAGCCAGCGCCTTGTCAGGAAGCGCTTGCGCCGGAGCGGGAGCAACGGCAACTGCACCGGCGACGGCGATGGCCGCGCCGGCGGCGGCATACGAACGAATACTTTGAGACACGATGACACTCCTATTCATACGGTGTACACCTCGCCCACCCTTGAGCCGGTGCTCAAGGGTGGACTCTACCTGATAGCAACCTGAGATTTCGCAAAGTGGAACAAAAGAATTTCGTTGGCGAGTCTTCGCTACGGCACCAGGAGGGCCCATGCGGGCTTCTGCCCGAAAACCTTGGGTAGCGCGGACGCCGGGAGATAACGTACAAGGTCGTCGATGGGGTCGCGGAGGTTGCCAAGAAGGCCGGGTAGCCCGCGGTTGGCAGCCAGTGCGCGCCGGGCCAGCTAACTCATGCCACCCTGAGAATTCCAATGGAGGTCGCCGTAGGCGAGATGCTGCGCTCCCGTCGGCCCACCTTCATCCACGATCGCCTATCGTCAGAACTCCCTACGCCACAGCTGAATTCGTGGACTTCAGCCAAGCCCACGCATCGTCTTCGTCATCGCAGTCAAAGAAGCGTATGTCAATCGGCAGCGCCGAGGCGACGGTTCCGCCCACATTCTTCATCCAGCCTGGCCCTCCGACGACGGCATATCGACGAATGTGACTCATCGAGGACAGTTTCATGGAGATCACGGATTTGTCGGCAAGCAGGGACGGATCGAAGCCGCGGTAGCCCTTCCACACGACTATCAGGTCGATTTTCTTCTCACTCTCGTACGCGCGCTGCAACGTCTCGACCACGCGCTCCATGTCGGCCCTGCCCAGCCTGCCCTCGATCTCAAACCCCAGGATGTGCGGGTCGCCGGTATCGACCACCGTCACGCGATGCTCGGGCTCGGTCGATAGATCGGCCGGCGCGGAGGCAAACGCGATCGCCTCGTCCCGTTCGGTTGAGTTGAACGTACGGATCTCGACAGCGGGGATGAGCGGATCGAAGAACTTCGCCACCGCCGACGGGAACCGTTTATCCGAGATCAGCGCCATTCGGGGAAATCGGTTCAGCTTGCCCAACAGGCCAAGTTCGAACTTGGCATCCTCCTTGAGTGCGCCGGCGGTGATGTCGGTCCAGCCGGACATATCGACGACCAGTCCGAAACGGTCTTCAGTGTCGAGTTTGCGCTCAACGGCCTCCTCCACTGTATGGATATCGGACTCCTCGACGGTTCCAGACAGCTCGATAACAAGAACGTCGGCGACTGGGGTTTCGATCTTTATCATCCAAGTTTCCCTCTTGCACAAGCCAAAACAAGTATGGAGTAGCCTTACCCGCCGACGCTACGGAAGGGAGTGTCAAGGCACGAGGGCACAAAGTCCTCACCCGACTGAGTGGCCGGTCAGGCGCTCGCTGTCGTTGCGGTGATCTGGAGGTAGGACTCGTGCGATGCACCCGTGTGAATGACGTGTCGACCCCGGTTGCTGGGGGTAACGGTGCCGAGGTTCTCCGGTGTGGGCGAGCCGGTCGACAGATCTGGCATTACACCGCCCACTAGGTTTACGCCAGTGATGACGAGCCGCAATTGTTCACCGGCCTTGAACGCCAATCCGACGGGGAACATGTCAATGTCGATACGGACGATCTCGGCGGGCTTAAGTTTCTCGACACAGTCGAAGCTGTGAACGGGTATGGCCTCGGTTGAAACTGCGTCGTCCAGTCGACGCAGCGAAACCCGCAAGCGCCCGTTGGACCCCTTGTACTTGAGGACCGCGGCGCCGTCTTGAGTCAGGCGCTGTAAGACTTCCCCGTCGTTGGGCACATTGAACTGCTGTAGGTGGCGCCCGTCGCGGTCGAGCTTTTGAAGGAAGACGAAGACGTCCATATCGTCGCAACCCTGGCCCTGCACCCACAGTCGCACCTTGGGATAGCCGACGAGTTCGGTATTTTCGTCGAAGCCGACAGTGAAGGCGATCCCATCGCGGTCCAACTCGGCGTCGTAGCTCCTCACCGCGGCCGTTGCCGGCGGTTGTCGGCTCAATGCCTGGGATTGCCCGTCGAGGTAATACCTGACTTGCTCGAAAGCCTGGGGCGGAAACTCGCCGGCGGCGATGTCGACGCGGTCGTTGCCTTCAAGGTCGAGCAGTGAGTATCGCACGCGCGGGGTGTGCACCCAGTCGTTGTCTGCGCCGTTGAGGTAATGGTCGAAGAAGCAAAGCAGGTCGCGTTGGTGGGCCTCGTCATTGAAGTCGACCCATTCCATGGTGCGATGGATCCGCAGCCACTTGTCTTGGGAGTTGATGTCTCGCCATGCCCGAAACGTGCCCGGAGTGTGGATCGAGTTCGAGTAGCTGGCCACGATGTAAGCCGGCACGTTGATATCAGTCAGTCGGGCCGCCTTCGATTTCCAGAGGTCGTTGAACAAGGGGTAGCGCTGGGCTTCGGCGACGAGATCCTCACGCTTGTTGTTGCCCGCCCAGCCATGCGACCACGTCGTGGCAAAGGCCAAATCGGGAATGCCTCCGCGCATGACGAGGTCCCGGTAAATATCGCTCATACCTTCCCACGGCGCGATTGCCGCCAGGTGTGGCGGTCGCTCCGCGGCGGTGAACCACTGTGAGATCGCAAGATACGAGTTCCCGGCCATGCCGACCTTGCCCGTACACCACTGCTGAGCTGCCAGCCATTCGATGAGATCGTGGCAGTCTTGGCCGTCTTGTTCTCCGGGAAAAACACTGTCGCCCTCTGAGTTACGCACTCCGCGGGTGTCGGGGTTACATACCGCGTATCCGTTCGCGCACCAAAACGCGGGATCGGGCGCCTCGAACTTCCCCAATCCCGATAGCCTGCTTTGGTCGACGCCGAGGACGTTGAACATGTTCCAATTTCGTGGATGCGTTCCGCCGCTCTTGCCATACGGGCTCCACGCCACGATGACCGGAACCTGCTCGTCGCCGGCGGGCCGAAACACGTCAACGTAGATGGTTGTGCCGTCACGCAGGGGGACCGCGGTATCACGCTCGAAGACGATGTCGACCGGTAATGGCGCAAACTGCGGTGCCGTCTGAAAACCTGCTGCAAGCAACGTGGTGCCAGGATCGAACTTGGCGAACACGGTCGGATCCTGCGCCTCGTCGTAGCCAAACGCCGGCACGAAGATCGCTTCGCCGCTGCCCATTTATTCCCCTGTCTCTCGCGCACCGGGCCCGCTCGTGGCTTGAGAGCCACAATTTGAGCGGGCACGAAGACGTGACGACGACGTCGTGCGGTTCGCGAGCGATACTCGCCCGAACAGACACTACGATGCGCACATCTCCGGCACCGTCCAAACGGCAGGAATGACCTCTCACAGCCTGGCATCATCTGACGTGCGCGCTTTTTTCACATTCGCGACGATTGAAACGAGAGAGCCTGAGGATGGCAGCAACGGACCCGTCGACACCGCAGTCGCTGACGCAAAAGATTCAACATTCGATCGAGCACCCAGCCACCGACGATGAGTTCGACATAGATCGTGAGTTCGATGCCGTGCTGGCCGACTACGGATTCAACCGGTCCGACCTCGGCGGCACGATCAGGTTCGACGGCGCCGACCCCATCGTGGCCAGCACTATTCGGCTCGCCGGTGCGACCGCGATCTCGTTGATGGCCAAGTCGGCGGCGATGGCCTACCTCTGGCAGCACCGCGGCGGCAGCGAGCAGGACATGTCGATCGACCTACGGGTGTGCCCGCGCCGGCTGTGCCCGTTCTACGAATTCAAATGGGAGCTCGTCAACGGTCTACCACCGGTGGCTCGTCAACGGTCTACCACCGGTGGCACTGTCGGCTCCTAATTCCGCCTTCTCGATAGAGAGCTTCTACCGTAGCGCCGACGGCCGGTGGATGATGCCGCTGAACCCGTACCCCAAACTGGCCGCGCGCACCTGTGAGTTGCTGCAGGCGCCCGAGGAGCCGGCGGCCGTGGCCACGGCGATCGCCGGCTGGAACGGTGAGACCCTGGAAGAGGCGGGGGCTGCTGTCGGGGTAGTCATGCCGATGGTCCGCAGCACGACGGAGTTTCTCAAGACGTTGCAGTACCGCCAGATCCTGAGCGAACTTCCCCTGGTCAAGATCACCAAGATCGGCGAGAGTGACCCGATCCCCCTGTCGATGGGTGCCGAGTTGCCGCTATCCGGTGTGCGCGCGCTGGGCATGGGCCATGTGGTGGCGGGGGCCGGTATCGGCCGGGCGCTGGCGCTGCACGGGGCAGACGTGCTGAATCTGTGGCGGATCACCGAGATTGAACAGCAGCCCACGTTCTTTACCACCAATGTGGGTCACCGTTCGGCACGCGTAGACCCCTACCACCCGCAGGGCCACGCGCAGATCATGAAGCTGCTCGCCGATGCCGATGTCTTCTTCGCCAACCGCCGCCCCGGTTACCTGGCAAAGATCGGCTTGTCCGCCGAAGAAGCAGCCGCCGCCAGGCCGGGCATTGTCTACGCGATGGTGAACCTGCACGGGGGAGCCGGCCCCTGGGGTGACCGCGTCGGGTTCGATCAGGTCGCCGGATCGGTCACCGGCATTATGAACCTCGAGGGCGGCGGCGATGACCAGATGCCTTCGGTGCCACCAGTTCCGGTGGTCAACGACAACCTGCTGGGCTGGCTGATCGCGGGAGGCGTCGCCGAGGCGCTGCGCCGCAGATCGATCGAAGGGGGCAGCTGGCGAGTCGACTGCTCACTGACCCGCACCGCGCTGTGGATACTCAGCATGGGTGTGTTCGACCTCGACTACGCCATCCGCACCGCCGGCACCGGAACCGAACACGCCTTCCTGGCACCGGAACTGTTCACCGCCGACACCCCTCTGGGCCACTACCAAGGAGTCACCGACCAGGTCCGCATGTCCAAAACCCCGGGCCGCTACGACCCCGTGCTAGTGCCACTGGGCTCCTGCTACCCGCAATGGCGCTAACCCCGATCACATCGATCACATTGTGTAGGCGAGTTTTCGGGCTGCGGTGTCACCCCATTGTTCGTCGCCGACCCAGGTGATCGTCCCCGCATCGATCTGCGCCTGAGCATCGACTCGACCAGCGACCAACATCATGAAGGTCTGCAGGTCGGTCCTGACCTCGACATCGGGCGAGTCGACCGCATCCACTACCCGCGCACGACCATCGACGAGTACCGCAAGGTCACGTTCCACTCCCCCGTTGACCCCGTTGACGTGGAACACGATGGACATGCCGTCCGGCAGTCCGATCTTCTTCCCGACGATGTAACCGAACGAGCCCGCCACCTCAGCCAGCGCGATCTCGGCAGCCAACCCCGAATTGTCGAGCTGCTCGCCCAGCGGAATCGCGATGTCGCGTGCGTGCACCCACATGTCGAAAATCCGGATCTGTAGAAACGCACCATACGTCCTGACCCCGGCAGGGGTGATGGACGGAACGTCGAGCACCGCCGGGTCGAGCGACCGCAGGTGCGCGAGGCGCGACGCTGTGATGTCGGCAACGCGCGCAGCGAGGGTCGCCCGATCGAGCCCGGCCGCCTCGGCCTGAAATGCCGCAAGCTTGCCAAACGGGGGCGGCGTCTCCGTGGACGGCGCCCATCCGTCGAGCACACTCTCAATGCCGGCAACGTGCGAGATCACGCCACGCAAATCCCATTCGGGACAGAGTGATTGAAGCCCCAGCTGCTCTTCAGTGAGTCGCTCGCACAGCCGGTTGTAGTGATCGAACAGCTCTGAATGGACCTCGATATAGTCGTTCAGGTTCGGGATGTTCATCGTGCGGGCTTCTCCTTGCTCTCCCAATCGCGGGCCTCGAGGTAGGGACGGAAGACACCGGCAATGTGGACCATGTCGGCGTCGGTCTTCGGGGTCTTCAACTCATAGAGGTGCGGCACCCTGCTGTAGGCCATCGTCAGGTCCCACAGCTCAAGCGCGTCCCTGCCGGTCGGGGCGGGCGCGACCACCGGACCGTAGACGTGTCGGTTCCCTGCAAACACGAGCGTCGGTACCCCGAAGCCGCCGTGGGCGACGACCGCGTCGTGGTCGGCCTTGACCTCGTCATGGGTGGTCGGATCGTCGATGGCGGCCTGCACGACTGCCGGATCCAGTCCGAGGTCGGCACAGATCTCGGCGGCCACCTCGGGACGATGGGGCTTGCGCGCCTCCTCGTGCAGTGCCCTTCCCGCCGCCTCGTAGAAGCGGTCGCAATCGCGCATGGAGTTGCGGCGCAACATCGCCGCGACCCGCATCATGCCCCAACCGTAGGACCACTCGCGTTCCCAGGGATGTTTCTTTCCCGCTTCGCGGTTGATCTCCTCGAGCGAGAAGAATCTCCAGTCGATCTGCAAAGGCACACTCTCGCGGACCGTGCGGATCCACTTCGACGTCTGATACGCCCACGGGCACATCACGTCGAAGTGAAATGCTACCCGGACGCGGTTGGGGCTGGTCAACGACAACTCCTTGCCAGTAGTGACCGCCGTGTGGGGCGGGTTCACCGCCGAGGATATGTCGATTCACTCCTCGCCGACGACGACCGGCGGAGTAATCCGGCACGCCGGCCATCAAGGCCCGGGCAGAAGCGACGGATATTTCTACGGTTGACCGGACCCGGACCCGGGCGCGGCCTGCAGCAGCGGCCGCAGTCGGCCCGGCGCGATCTCGTTGCCGAGTTCGAGGTCATCGGCCAGTGCTTTGGCGCACCGCACCAGGCCGGCTACATCGATTTCATATGGCGCCTCCCGAAACTCACCGACGCGTCCAGCGCCACGCCGCAACACCGCTACCGCACCGCGCATGTTGCCCCGCTGAATATGGGTGATGCCTACGGCAAGCTGGGCCAGACCCTGCCATAGCGACCGCTCACTCTCGGGTGCGCTCTTCCACGCTGCTTCCAATACCTCGTGGGCGTTGAACGCCAGCCCTTCGTCGAGCAGGTCCTGCGCGTAGCGCAAGTATCCCGCCGGCGACAGGGCGAGGTCGTCGGGAATCCGGGGCACACCCTCGACGCCGTAGGGCAGCGGCCGTCCCAACGCATCCCGTTGTCGGCGGTTGGCCGCTCGTCCGGATTGATCGCGATCGCGCTCGGCCACACAGTCATGGTCGCACCTCGATCTCCTGGCGGCGCGGTCGGCGGGTAGAGCCCCCCTGGTTACTCCGTTAGTTGTAGTAACGTATCGGAAATGGGAACACCGCACGTGTGGATTCTCGGCGGCTATCAAAGCGATTTCGCCCGCAATTTCGGCCGCGAGGGCCTCGGCTTCGCCGAGCTGACCAGTGAAGTCGTCGACGGCACCCTTGAGGCGGCCGGGCTGGACGGGGCAAGCATTGACGTCGTCCACGTCGCCAACGCATTCGGCGAGTTGTTCGCCCACCAAGGCCACCTGGGTGCCATGCCGGCCACCGTCAATGACGCACTCTGGGGCACCCCCGCCACGCGCCACGAAGCGGCGTGCGCATCGGGAAGCGTCGCCGTACTGGCGGCCGCCTCCGACCTCCGAGCCGGTGCCTACCGGAGCGCCCTGGTGACCGGGGTCGAGCTGGAGAAGACCGTGCCCGGCGATGCCGCGGCGAATATTCTCGGTGCGGCGGCATGGACCGGCCACGAGGGTCGAGAGGCCAAGTTCATGTGGCCGCACATGTTCGACAGCGTCGCCGCCGAGTACGACCTCCGGTACGGGATCGACGAGGCACACTTGCGGGCCATCGCGGCACTGAACTTCACCAATGCCCGCCGCAACCGCAACGCGCAGACCCGCGATTGGGCAGTTCCCCAGCCACTGACCGACGACGACGCAGACAATCCGATAGTCGAGGGGCGACTACGCCGGTTCGACTGCAGCCAGATCACCGACGGCGGTGCCGGCATCGTGCTGGTCAACGACGATTGGCTGGTCGACCATCCCGAAGCTCGCCCCTTGGGCAGGATTGACGGCTGGGGTCATCGCACTGTCGGGCTGGGACTACGACAGAAACTCAACCGCTCCCGCGACGACCCCACCGAGCGCTACATCCTCCCGCATGTCCGCAATGCCGTCCTCGATACCTTCGACCGTGCCCACACCACCATTGATGACGTCGACGGATTCGAAGTACACGACTGTTTCACCCCGAGTGAATATCTCGCGATCGACCACATCGGACTCACCGGTCCGGGTGAATCGTGGAAGGCCATCGAAAACGGGGAGATCGAGATCGGTGGCCGCCTGCCGATCAACCCCAGTGGCGGCCTGATCGGCGGCGGACATCCGGTCGGCGCCTCGGGCGTTCGGATGCTGCTCGACGCCGCTCGACAAGTCAGCGATACCGCGGGCGAGTACCAGGTCGAAGGGGCAAAGACGTTCGCAACACTCAATTTTGGCGGCAGCACCGCCACTACCGTCAGCTTCGTCATCGGGAGGCCGCAGTGACCCTCAGCACCCATCCAGAGATCGTCGGAAAGTTCCTGTCCACCCTCCCCGAGCAAGACGACCATCCCTACCGCACCGGCCCGTGGCGCCCACAGACCACTGAATGGGACGCCGACGATCTGACAGTGGTCGAAGGCGAGATTCCACATGATCTCGACGGCGTGTATCTACGCAACACAGAGAACCCACTCCATCCCGCTCTGAAGAACTACCATCCGTTCGACGGTGACGGGATGCTCCATATCGTCGGCTTCCGGGATGGAAAATCTTTCTACCGCAACAGGTTCGTGCGAACCGATGCCTTCTTCGAAGAGAACGAGGCGGGTGGGCCGCTGTGGCCGGGCATCGGAGAACCCGTCGACTTGGCGCGGCGCGACTACGGCTGGGGCGCGAGGACTTTGATGAAAGACGCGTCGTCCACCGACGTCGTCGTGCACCGTGGAGTCGCTCTGACCAGCCACTACCAATGCGGTGATCTCTACCGTACCGACCCGTGCACCGGCGCGGCCCTCGGTAAGGAGGAGTGGGGAGGCGCCTTCCCCTCCGACTGGGGCGTGTCCGCCCACCCGAAAGTCGACGAACGCACGGGCGAACTGCTCTACTTCAGCTACAGCAAGCAGGCCCCCTACCTGCGTTACGGCGTCGTCAGCGACACGGGCCAGCTCGTGCACCAGGTGGATGTTCCGCTACCGGGGCCGCGGCTGCCCCACGATATGGCCTACACCGAGAACTACGCGATACTCAATGACTTTCCGATGTTCTGGGATCCGGCACTGCTCGAACACAACCTCCACGTGCCTGGTTTCCACCGCGACCTGCCGTCTCGGTTCGCCGTCATCCCGAGGCGCGGCGACACCTCCAAGATCAGGTGGTTCGAAGCGGACCCGACCTATGTGCTGCACTTCCCCAACGCCTACGAGGACGGAGACGAAATCGTGCTCGATGGGTTCTTCCAGCACGATCCCGAACCCGCAGACGATGGACTCGGCGACAAATGGCGTCGGAGGTTCCGTTTTCTGGCCATTGACCGCATGCAAACCAGGTTGCACCGATGGCGCTTCAACCTCGCTACCGGCGAGGTCCACGAGGAGCAATTGTCGGACAGCTTCACCGAGTTCGGCATGATCAACCCCGCATATGCCGCACGCGACTATCGCTATACCTACGCCGCGACCGGCAAGCCCGGCTGGTTCCTGTTCGACGGCCTGGTCCGCCACGACCTCAAGACCGGCGCCGAACAACGTTTCGGTTTCGGCGACGGAGTGTTCGGCAGCGAGACGGCGATGGCGCCTCGGGCACATGTCGCCGCCGGGGCGGCTCCGCGGTCACATGTCGCCGAGGACGATGGGTACTTGGTCACCCTCACCACCGACATGGCCGCCAACGCCTCATATTGCCTCGTGTTTGACGCGGCCCAGATCGAAGCCGGCCCGGTGTGCAAGCTTGCTCTACCCGAGAGGATTTCGAGTGGCACACACTCGACTTGGGCGCCGGGATCCGATCTGCCGCGCTGGCGAGACACCGACAGCGCGGCCGCCGCGATCGGACTGTAGTTGGCGCGGCAGCCCAACGCGGTGGCCCGGATGCTGGGGGTTCTGGGCGACGAGTGGACGCTGCTGATCATCCAGCGAGCGCTGCTGGGCGCGAAACGCTACGGCGAGTTCGTCTCCGCACTGCCCGTGTCGAACTCAGTATTGACTAGCCGGCTGCAATCGATGGTCGCCGGCGACCTACTCGCCCGTCGTCAGTACCAGCGGAATCCCCCACGCTTTGAGTATCCGGTGACGGCGAGGGGTAGATCACTGTGGCCGATGCTGACCGCGATTTGGGAATGGGAACGACGCTGGGTTCCCGGCCATGCCCCGCGGCTGCCCGGAATGCGACACGCGGCGTGTGGGGGCAGCTTCGCTCCCCTGGTCACCTGCAATGCGTGCCGAGCTGTGACGAGCGCGAAAGACATTGTGGCGCAATGGGGGCCGAGCGGGTCCTGGGAGCGGTCCGTCCCGTCCACCACGAACCGCCGACGGTCGGAGAACCGTCGCAGCGGAGCCGGGTGGCTGTTCCCACAGACCATGAGCGTGATCGGAGACCGGTGGGCGTTCGCCCTGTTGGTCGTTGCGTTCGTCGGCGCGGCCAGGTTCACCGACTTCCAAACTCAGCTCGGCGCTCCACCCGGCACGATCGCCGACCGGCTCTCGGTATTCGGCGCCGAGGGAATCCTGGTCCATTCCGACGGCCGGTACCAGCTGACCGACAAGGGGCGAGCATTCTTCCCAGTTCTTGTGACCGCGCTGAATTGGGCCCAGCGGTGGTATCCCGACCCTGAGGGCCCCGCCGTGGAGCTGACCCACACGGGGTGCAGCCAGCAGTTCAACCCCGTGCTCGTCTGCGACCGGTGCGCCACGGCGTTGTGTCGTACGCAGGTGATCCCGGTCGGATAAACGCCCCCGCCAATTCTGGCACTCGGACATGGAGAGTGCTAATATCGCAGTGCACAGTGATTTGGGTCGCCCGCCAGGGTGGCGGGCTCTGAGTGATGTAGGAGGTGAATTACTGTGCTTCGTTTTGATCCATTCAGTGACCTTGATGCCGTGACCCGGAGCTTGCTGAACAGCCAATCTGGATCTAATCGCACTCCCCTGTTCATGCCGATGGACCTGTGCAAAATCGACGACCACTATGTCTTGACGGCTGACCTTCCCGGAGTGGACCCCGGATCGGTAGATGTCGACGTCGACAACGGCACGCTGACGGTGTCGGCGCACCGCACCGCTCGTTCCGAGGAGTCGGTGCAGTGGCTGGCCAACGAGCGGTTCTTCGGCAGATACCGTCGGCAGCTATCGCTCGGCGAGGGCATTGATTCATCCGCGATCTCGGCGACCTACGAGAACGGCGTGCTGACCGTGACGATCCCGATCGCCGAACGGGCAAAGCCGCGCAAGATCGATATCGCCCACACCGGTGCGCAGCAGTCGATCGAGACGATCGACTCGAGTTAGCATACGACGTGCCCTAGTGTGCGGGCAGATCGCCAATCCCACCGATATCGCGATCTGTGCGCACACTAGGCGGTTGCACCGCTCAGGAGTGGCGGCCCAATCGAAAGGTCAGGTTGTTACGCACCGAGGGCCATTCAATGTCCAGGATCGAGTACACGACCGTGTCACGCCGCGACCCATCAGGCAGGATTTGATGGCTACGCAGCACCCCGTCGAGCTTCGCGCCCAACCGCTCTATACCGGCCCTACTCGTCGTGTTGAAGTAGTGTGTGCGGAACTCGACTGCAACGCAACCTAACTCGTCGAAGGCGTGGCCCAGCATGAGCAGCTTGGTTTCTGAGTTTATTCCAGTACGTCGGGCCGCAGCGGTGTACCACGTGTAACCGACCTCGAGCCGCCGGTTGGGACCGTCGACGTTCAGATAGCTGGATGATCCGACGAGCGTGCCGTCACGCCCGCGCACCACGAACGTCAGGCCGGTATCCGGTTTCTGGGCTTGCAAACGTGCCTCGACCCAGTCGCCGGCCGCATCTGCCTTCGGCGCAAAGGTGAACCACAGCCCGCCGAGTTCACCATCGGCGGCCACGGCCTCGATCTCGGTAAGATGCTCGCGGGTGAGTGGCTCCAGCCTCACCCAGCGGGCACCGACCAGTTCTACGGGTTCGACGAATCCGCTCATGTCCGCTTCCCGCCGGTCGGCGCCGCAGGTTTCCAGGCCGTCAGCATTGTCCATACCGACAACAACACTGCCGCCAGCGCGACCGCACCCCCGATGAAGAGCCCATAGCCGGCTGCCACCGGCGGGTACACATACAGTCGGTAGTACCAGACCGCCAAGACCACCAATACCACCGAAATCGACAGCGCAACAGTCGAAGCCAAGCGCGCGGAAACACCACGGGCCGCCATCGCACCGGCGACGACCAACAAGGACGCAAGCAGCACCACGAACTGCCCGACCCCGAAACCGGGAGGCGGCACCGGCATCACCCCGACGATCCCGCCGATGGCGTTGGCCCGTCCACCACCATTCGCTGTGGACGTCAACCAGGGGAGCCAGGCACTCACCCCCACGATTATTGCGCACAGCGCCACCAACCAACCGGGACGTGCGCGAGGCATTCGCAAAGACTACTCGCGTGTTGTCATCTGCTCCGCCTACGACTCAAGACAGTAGGGTGAGTTCGATGAGCGATCTACCGGAGTTGGCGCGTCGGCTGGATCTATCCCCACACCCCGAGGGCGGGTGGTATCGCGAGACTTGGCGCAGTGAACTGACCATCCCGCAGTCGGCCCTACCACCGGACTACACCGGCCCTCGCAACGCGGGCACCGCAATCCTGTTCTTGCTCATGCCAGGCCAGGAGTCCGCGTGGCACACGGTGCGAAGCGCCGAGCTGTGGCTTTTCCATTCCGGCGGACCGCTGTTGCTGGATTTCGGCCCCGAACAGGCCTCGGCGCAGACTCACCTGCTGGGCACCGACATCGTGGCCGGGGAAAGCCCGCAGTTCGTCATCCCGCCCGGCAACTGGCAGCGCGCGCGCCCCCGCGATGATCAGCCATGCCTGGTCAGCTGCGTCGTCGTGCCGGGCTTCGACTTCGCCGACTTCACGATGGGCCCGCCACACGCCGCGGGCTACCGACGGGCCGGACCGCTCATCGTGTAATTCCCAGGACGCGCAGCGCGTTCTCTTTGTAGATCAGCGGCAACACCGCGGGGTCGATGTCGAGGGTGTCGAAGTCTTTTCGCCACCGATCCATGTGGATGTACGGGTAGTCGGTGCCGAACAGCACTTTGGTGCGCAACTGGCGGGTCATGGCGTGCACAAGCTGTTTGGGGAAGTACTTCGGCGACCATCCGGACAGGTCGATGTACACGTTGGCTTTGTGGGTGGCGATCGATATCTGCGCATCCACCCACGGCACCGCGGGGTGGGCCATCACGATCTTCAGCTCGGGGAAGTCCGCGGCGACGTCATCGAGCAGCATCGGGTCGGAGTACCGCAGCTTGATCCCGTGCCCACCCGGCAGTCCGGCGCCCATGCCGGTCTGCCCGGTGTGAAACAGCGCAGGCACGCCGGCCTCGGCGATCGCCGAGTAGACGTGATAGTAAGAACGGTCGTTGGGTTCGAACGCCTGCATGCTCGGGTGGAACTTGAATCCCCTCACCCCGAAATCGCGAACGAGTTCGTGCACGCGATGCACGGCGTGCCGGCCTTGCCAGGGGTCGACGCTGCCGAACGGGATCAATACATCGTTGTTGCGCACCGCACCCGCAATGAGGTCCTCGATGGAGTTGGGTGCATGGTGCATGCCGTGGCGGGCATCGATGGTGAAAACGACCGCCGCGGCGTTGCGCTGCCGATAGTGATCGGCGACAGCATCCACGCCGGCCATCAGCCCCGATGCCATCTTGAAGTACTTGCCGGTGGCCTCCACCAGCACGTCGTCGTAAGCCTGGTGCCCGTGGCCGTCGATCTCGACGTGGGTATGGACGTCGACCGCATCGACGCGGTCGAAATCGATGCCGTACTCGTAACGCTCGTCCACATCCAGCACGCTACTCGCCCAGCGCCCGTCGATTGCGATTGACTCAGCCGACCGCCGGCTACTGCGCGCTGTATCCGAGCGCCGCTTTGATCTCCAGGTACTCCTCGAAGCCGAAACCACTCCATTCACGTCCGTTGCCGCTCCGTTTGTAGCCACCGAAGGGCGCGTTCAGGTCGAAGGCATGGTTGATCGCCACCGAACCGGCCCGGATTCTCCTGGCCACCGCGCGCGCAGCTTCGAGGTCGGCCGCAGAGACATAACCGGCGAGGCCGTACTCCGTGTCGTTGGCGATAGCGATCGCGTCGTCGAGGTCGTCGTAGCCGAGGATGCACAGCACGGGACCGAAGATTTCCTCCCGCGCGATCGTCATGTCGTTGGTGACGTCGGCGAAAACCGTCGGCTTGACGTAGTACCCTGCGTCGAAACCGTCGGGACGCCCGGTGCCGCCCACTACGACGGTCGCACCCTCATCGATCCCCTGCTGGATCAGCCGCTGGATCTTCTCGAACTGCATCTTGGATGCGACCGGACCGATCGCTTTCTTGTTGCCCGGGTCGCCCACGGGGACCTGGCCGGCGACCTCACGTGCGATCGCTGCGGCCTCCTCCTTGCGCGCGTTGGGGACCAACATCCGCGAGGGGGCGTTACAGCTTTGACCGCTGTTGGGCATCATCGCCATGACCCCGGCGGCCACGCTCTTGGCGAAGTCGTCGTCGTCGAGGACGATGTTCGGGCTCTTGCCGCCGAGTTCCTGGGTAACCCGCTTGACCGAATGAGCCGCGTTGCGGGCCACGTCGATGCCCGCCCGGGTGGAACCGGTGAATGACACCATGTCGATGTCGGGATGGCTCGACAGCGCCACCCCGACCCCCGGCCCGTCGCCGTAGACCAGGTTGTAAACCCCGGCGGGAACGCCGGCGGCGTCGATGATCTCGGTGAAGATCTGCGCCGAGAACGGGGCCACCTCCGAGGGTTTGAGCACCATGGTGCAGCCGGTGGCCAGCGCCGGGAACACCTTGCAGGCGATTTGGTTGATAGGCCAGTTCCACGGGGTGATCAGACCGCAGACGCCGATCGGCTCCTTGAGCACCAGTGTGCTGCCGCGCTGCTCCTCGAACTGGAAATTCTTCAGCACGTCGACGGCGGTGGCCAGGTGGCCAAGCCCCATGTTCACCTGAGGACCCGCCGCCAGCGACGCAGGCGCGCCCATCTCCTCGGTGACCGCCTCGGCGAGATCAGCAGCCCGTCTCTGGTATTCGGCGCCGATGGCGCCCAGCACCTCGAGGCGTTCTGCCCGCGTCGACTGCGACCAGGCCGTGAACGCCTTTCGCGCCGCCTCGACCGCCTTGTCGACGTCAGCGGCACTGCCAATGGCGATCCGGCCGCAGACCTGCTCGGTGGTGGGGTTCTCGACGTCCAAGCTTTTCGGCTCGACCGGATCGACCCACTGGCCGTCGATGTAGAACTTCAGATACTCGCGCATGGCTCCACTCTTCCTCAGATCTGTCGCAGACAACCGGGTTCTTTCTGCTTACCAGGTCTGGCGATCGCCGCGCTCGGGGCAGTCGGGCATCTGTCCGTCCGCAATCTCCGCAGTTACGTAACGCTACGGCGAATTTCGAGGCCCTTTGGCGCCCTGACGTTACGCAACTCGGTCTCACTCCAATCCAGGGACAACGACTCCAGGGACAACGGGGAACGTCACATCACCGGTGTCGGATCAGCACCCTCACGCAGGCCCGTAGACCGCCTTGAAACGGTCCAGCGATTCCTGAATGTCACTCTTCAGGGCGGCGGCAACGACCATCCCGATCGGACCGAACAACGCCGGCCCGCCCAGATGCACATCGAACGTCACCGTCGCGCCGGCCGGATCAGTCGCCGCGGGCCTGACTTTCCCGATGAGTTTGACCTTCACGCCACCCTTGCCGTCGCCGTTGAGCGTCATCGCCTCCGGCGGTTTGTAGTGCACAACCGTCCACCGAAGTCGATTGGGCATACCCTTGACCTCGATGATGGAGTCCAGGACCGTGCCCTTCTCAATGGATTCCGGGAGCTTGGATCGCCATACCCGGTGGATGGACAACCATTCGGAGTACCGAGACAGATCCGATGCGCTTTCCCAGGCTCTCTCCGGCGGCAGGGGTACGTCGACGGAGACCGATATCTTGGCCATACCGAGTAGGCTGCCTACGACTTCGGCGGTTCTTGTCCACCTGTGTCGGTGTGGTCCTTGACCGCCTTTTTGGCGGCATCTTGCACCTTGTCGACGGTGGAGGCGTACTTGCCCTGCGTCTTCTGGTCGACGATGTCGCCTGCCTTGTCGATCGCGGAGTCAACCTTGTCTGCGTTGCTGGACAACAGATCCTTGGCCTTATCGAGGAATCCCATGGACCCAACCTTACCGCTCGCCTTGGCGCCACAAGCTGCGGCGTTCACCCAGAATTCTGCCTTGCAGCCACCAGATCACCTCGACCGCGGCTGCGCCCAGCAGACCGATGGACAGCGCTGTCGATGTCGTGGCCAGGTTGGAGATATTCAGCATGAACAGTTCACGGGCCTGCGGGATACCGAAGATGACGACATAGGCAAGACCGGACACCGCGACCAGAGCCACCCGCCACCATTCGTAGGGCCGGGCCACCACCGCCAGCACCCACAGCGCCGATACCAGCAGCGTGATCAGCGCCGCGGTGGACGCCTGAGTCTGCTCGAGGCTAGTGGACGCCCGACCTTGGTACGCCACCAGATACGAGGCGAACGTCGCGACGCCCACGGCCAGTCCCGATGGCAGTGCCGAGGTCATCACCCGCCGCACGAATCCGGGACGGGCGCGCTCCTTGTTGGGGGCCAACGACAGGATGAACGCCGGGATACCGATGGTGAACCAGGCCGCAATGGTGACGTGGATCGGCTGAAAGGGAAAAGGCAACGGGTCGGTACCGAACAGCTTCGCCGACAGCCCGGCCAGCCCGACGAGAATCGCCAGCAGCACGGAGTAGACGGTCTTGGTGAGGAACAAATTGGAGACGCGTTCGATGTTGCCGATGACACGTCGGCCCTCACCCACCACGTAGGGAAGGGTGGCGAACTTATTGTCCAACAGCACGATCTGTGCCACCGCACGCGAGGCCGGGCTTCCCGAACCCATCGCGACGCCGATGTCGGCATCCTTGAGCGCGAGGACGTCATTGACCCCGTCACCGGTCATCGCCACCGTATGACCGCGTGACTGCAGCGCGTGCACCATCGCCCGCTTCTGGTCGGGCCGCACCCGGCCGAACGTGGTGAACCGCTCCAGCCTCTCGGCGAGCTCGTCGTTCCCGGTCGGCAGCTCACGGGCATCCATGGCCGCGCCTTCCAGCCCCAGCGATCCAGCAACCGCGCCCACCGACACGGCGTTGTCGCCCGAGATTACCTTGACCGAAACCTTCTGCGAGGCAAAGTATTCCAACGTACCTCGAGCATCGGGACGGATCCTCTGTTCGAGGACCACCAGCGCGGCCGGGGTGACATTACCCGGAGCGCTGGGGTCGTCTACCGGCAAACTACTGGAACCGAGCAGCAGCACACGCAGCCCCTGCGCTCCGATCTGTTCAGCTTGCTCGGCCACCGCGGACCCGGGATTCAACAGCACATCAGGCGCGCCGATCACCCAGCTGCCCTGCCCGGCATAGGATGTACCGCTCCATTTGGTCGCCGACCTGAACGGCGCCGTCGCGGTCGCGATCCAGCCGGGCGGCATGGTGTATGCCTCAGCGATGGCCGCCATGCTCGCGTTGGGGCGCGGATCGTCGGCGGCCATCTGGGCCAGGATAGAGGTGGCGCGACCTTCCGCCTCGTCGTGCGCCAAGCTCAACAGATCGCTGACCCGCATTCCGTTCTCGGTCAGGGTTCCGGTCTTGTCAGCGCACACGATATCGACACGGGCCAGCCCCTCGATCGCCGGTAGTTCGTTGACCAAGCATTGCCTGCGGCCCAACCGGATCACGCCGACCGCGAACGCGATCGACGTCATCAATACCAGGCCCTCGGGGACCATCGGCACCAGAGCTCCGACCATCCGCAGCACGGACTCCCGCCAACCGGCATCCGTGGTGAACAGCTGGGTATAGATGATCAGCACCCCGGCGGGCACCAGTAGGTAGGTGATGAACTGCAGAATCTTGTTGATGCCGCTGCGCAATTCGGATTTCACCAAGGTGAATTTCGACGCCTCTTCGGCAAGCCTGGCCGCGTATGCCTCTCGCCCAACCTTGGTGGCCCGGTAAGCGCCGGCGCCGGCGACCACAAAGCTCCCGGACATCACCTGGTCGCCGGCATCCTTGGCGATCGGGTCGGCTTCACCGGTCAACAAGGATTCGTCGATCTCGAGGTTGATCTCCTCGACGATAACCCCGTCGACGACGATTTGGTCTCCGGGCCCCAACTCGATGATGTCGTCGAGCACCACCTGGCTGGGAGCCAGGGGTAGCGACCCGGAACCGGTGTCGGATTGTCTGCGTACCAGGGGTTTCGCCTGGCCGACGATGGCGAGCTTGTCCAGTGTCTGCTTGGCCCGCAGCTCCTGGATGATGCCGATCGCACTGTTGGCGATGATGAGCAGGCCGAACGCTCCGTTGATCACCGAGCCCGTCGACAGCACGATGACGAACAGCACACCCAGAATCGCGTTGATCCGGGTGAAGACGTTGCTCCGGATTATGTCCGAAACGCTGCGCGCCGCGCGGGTGGGGACGTCGTTGGTCTTCCCTTGCGCAACGCGCTGAGCGACGTCGGCCTCGGAAAGGCCGACGGCGAGAGCCGCGCTCATCGGGTAAACGTCCCCTTGCCGTCCTGATCGAAGTATTCGAGCGTCAGCCAATCGCCGGCAAACGTTGCCTTCGAGATCGAGCCCGGCGGCGCGTTCTCGTTGACAAACGAGAAGGTGAATACGTCGCCGTCCCAGTGCCGCAACGGCACGACCATTTTCGGCCCAAGGGCCAGCTGCAGGCCATCGTCGGCCTGCGTCACCCGGGCCGGACCCCAGAAACCGTTGGCGTACTGACCCACATAGCTCAGCAACGGGGCCGACGGTGCTGGGTTGGCCGGTGGCTCCTCGCCGACGAGCGAGCCGACTGGCTTCTGCATTTCTTCGAAGGCATGGACATAGCGCGGGTACCAGTCCTCGCGGACCTCGCCGAACTGAACGAGATCGGCGAACTGGGCGGTCAACGTCTCGGACACCCCGACCGGTGTGGCATTGGTCAGCACCGCTATCGCCACATCGGCCGATGGCAGCAGCAGAAGATTGGTGCCCGCACCCAA
>JAHZJB010000106.1 GCA_022601135.1 Actinomycetes bacterium
GCGGTCGGCCACCATCACCATCAACGGCGCTACCCAGGCCTTCCCGCCCGAAATTCCGCCAGCGCAAAGAGAAATACTCACCGACCTCGGCATCAAGGTGGCTTACTAAGCCAAATGTCCTAACTCAGGCCAAACGGGGTCAAAGCCCAAGGGCCAGATTCTGGGGATCCGAATGTTGACGGACGGCATACCCGCTACCGCGCGACGAAATCACAGCTCAACTTCGCCGCTGAATTTTTCCCCTGACCTGCGCCGCAACCGCTGCATAACTGCGAAAGTCGAGATATATCCATATCCCCAGTTTGCGACGCACAGCAATCATATTCGCGGCGGCGAATGTTCCGAAAAATGCGGTGATAACCCAGGCCATGGCTAAGACGCCAAAATGAGAAGCGAGCATAAGTCCTACGAACTCGATGCCAACACATGCGCACATAATAGTCAGCGCCAGTTTTTCGTAACCCGTCATCTTGAGAACGGTATCGACACCACAGCCGAATGCATCTAATGCCACACCGACCAAGACAATTGTCATCACCGGGGCAGCCAGCGCTAAGTCTGGCCCAAAAACAATGCCAATGATCCAATGCCCAGCGACCGCACTAGCAATGATCGCGATGATGGCTATGCCGGAAGCTACTGCCGCAGGCCCTTCACACGTCGTCTTGATCGCATTGTAATTTCCCTGCGCGTATGCGCGCACAATGGCAGGTCGCGAGGAGAAGCGCAACATTTGCATCGGAATGCCGGCCTGGTAAGCCAGACGGAACCCCAATCCAAAATATGCGGCTTGCGCAGGCCCCAACAGCACGCCAGCCATAAATGCGGGAAACCAAGCGCTCCCGTAGCCGAGTGCGCGCATCGAGGCGAATCGAACCCCGACCCGAGTCAGATGCAGCGCCGTCGCAAAATCGGCCCGTTTCGGAGAACATCGCCATAGCACCGGTAGAATCGCCACCGCGGCGAGCAATAGAACTGCCGTCGCGTTTACTAGTGCAACTCCCGCGAACGTAGGCGTTGTGGTAAGTAAGACATACGGAACCGAGCTCAACAATCCGGCGAATGTCACTGCAGAGTACTGGAAGAAAGCGCCGAGTGCCTCGAACCCTATACCCAACAACATTTGGGCTCCATTGAGCATCAGTCCGATCCCGATTGACATCGAAATAATGGATCCCGCCATCACCACCGTTGTATGGCTAAATGGCAACAACCACAACAACACGCCGCCAATTGCGGCCAAGCCGATCGACATACCTACCGCAACCGCAAGTGTCGCGCCGACCAACGAGCCCACCTTCTGGGATTCGCCTTTGTGCATTAGCTTGGACGCCTCAAGCACAAAGCTCTCGGATGCCCCCAGCCCAATTAACGGGGCGGCAGGTGTAGCGACGCCCAGCATCATCAGATAGCGGCCGTAATCGGCGGGAGTGAGGTTTCGCGCGAGAATTGCTAAGACGACGAATTGAATTACCAGTACAGCATACCGAAATGCGGAGCCGCCCAGCATTAATGATTCACCAGTGGCCGCCCAAGACAATCACGCGATGTTTCGGAACTCGCGGTGTGCCCAGGTATGCGCTCCGCCGTGCCGTACAAGCCTCTCCTCCACATGTTGCTACCGTTCCCTTCACCCGTTACATGTCGGCGGGTGGCAAGACCCACGCGGGCTGCGGCCATATGATCACGGACCAAGCGGACGCCCACCTCGGTGAACGGTTCGACTGTCGACGCACGCATCACGAGTCGCCGACCTCAAACAGATCTTCATCCGTCTCATTCTTGTTGGTACCAAGTGCTTGATCGACTGCGTCAAACATTGCCTCGTGGACGACCCGGATGTCGTCCCACGAAGGAGCTAAGTCGGCGTTGGTTCGGCTCCCGAGGAACAACTCCATTGCCTCACGCCAGCCCTTCTGCTGCTTGCCTGAATAGAGAGCCCGCTTCTTTCCGCCTTCATACCGGGTGAGGCGCGACCAGTCGTCGTTAACCCAGCAAGTGCCTCCTTGGAACACTTCAATGCGTTCCTTCGGAAGGGCGCGGTCACCCTGCCCGGAATAGACGATCGTGCCCTGCGAACCACAAGCGAAAGTCAACGTCACCGTGAAGCCATCGAACGGACGCCCAGGGAATCCCTGCGCCGCGCATGACACGCCGACTATGGGTGATCCCGCCAAAAAGAAGCAGTAATCTATGAAATGGCATCCTTCTGCTGTAAGGCGTCCGCCCGGATCGTCATAGAACCAGTGATCGGCCGGTACCTGTCCCGCGTTGATGCGGTACACGATGGTCGTCGGGACACCTGGCCGCCTCCTTAACTCGTCGGCTAGTAAGCGACTGAGAACTGAATATCGACGGTTGAAACCTGTGTAAACGCGCTGGTGCGCGGAGTGCTCGGCGATCACCAGCCCGAGATCTGCCAGTTCCTCTCGTGTGACGCACACCGGCTTCTCAATGTGAATCACGTTGCCCGCTTCGATCGCAGCCTTCGCTTGCGTGAAGTGAGCAGTATGGCGCGATGCGATCACGACGTGCGACACACCTGGCAGTGCTAGTGACTCGCTCAAAGATGTTGACGCATGGGCGGCGCCAAGTGCATTGGCCGTGTTGACCGCTGAGGCTCCCCTCGTCGTCACGACTGCCTGGACTGGTGCGTCGAGTTGCTTCAAGATAGGTGCCAGAATGCCACTAACGAACGCCCCGGCGCCGACTACCACAATGCCTTTCGCGGTCGATGGGGCGGGGCGCTGAGATCCGAGGGGGAGCTGGCGCGGTGGCTCTGCCCCTGCGCCCGGATAGTTCAGAACAATACCCAGGTACCGCTCTTTTCCTTCTAGGAGTGAGTACGCTGCCAGAGCATCGTCAATGGAAAATCGGTGGGAAATAAGTGGCGCGACGCGAATCTTGTTGCGGGCAACCAGGTCGAGGAAAGCCGCGATATTGCGCTGCTCGGTCCACCGTACGAATGGATACGGATAATCGTGAGCCTTTTCCTCATAGGACGGGTCATAGCGTCCCGGGCCGTAGGACATGGACATCCGTAGTTCGAGTTCCTTCTCGTAGAACTCTTCTCTGGGAAGCTCCATGCCGACGAAGCCCAATACCACGATTCGCCCACGATGACGTAGCGCCGCCGGGCACTGCCGGATGATCGCGGAATCCGCTGCCCCGGCGGCGATGATCACGCCGTCGAGACCGCGTCCACCCGATACTTCGTCGGCTACGGCCTGAAGTTGTGTCCCCACGGTTGCATCGCTGAGTTCTGCAGCAAGACGTAGCTTCTCTTCATCGATGTCCACTCCTGCGACTCGAACCCCCGAGGCGACGAGGATCTGTGTTACCAGGTTACCGAGCAGGCCCAGGCCGACTACACCCACACACTCGCCAACTCGTGCATCACATTGTCTGACCGCCTGCATTGCAATAGCCCCAAGCGTGCCGAACGCCGCATCATCTAAGGTAACCTCACCCGGCACCGGAACTGTGAGTGTCTTTGGCGCGGTTATGATCTCTGCGTGCATCGCATAGCCCACGCCTGCGCAGGCGACCCGCTGACCGACCCTGAACTCGGCGGCATCGACGCCCACCTCTACTACCGTGCCGGCGATCGAGTATCCCAATGGGCTGGGAGTATCAAGCTTTGCGTTGACCTGCTGCCACGTCGCCATCAAGCCCTCGGCGCTGACTTTCTGAATGACGCGCTGTACTTGATCGGGCCGCTTGCGGGCCTTCTGCACAAGGTTGGACTTCGCGAGATCAATCATCCGTTTCTCGGTGCCGGCCGAGACCAAAGATGCCTCAACACGCACCTTGACCCCATTGCGGAGGCAACTCGGCGGTGGAACCTCGGCAAGCCACAGTTCACCGGTTCGATACGACTGCAGCACTTGCTTCACGGAGTTGTCCTTCTAGTCATTGGTGTTTCGGTGATTGTGACACTCGCTGGCCGTGACCTGCGCTACGGGTACGGCCATCCCATTGCGGCCGAGGTCGAGTCGGATGAGCGTATCAGCCGGTATCACCACCGCCCGCACCGGCGGCGGGAAGTAACTCACCCCTAAGAAATCCGATTCCAGATCCGAAACAGATTGTTCCCAGGGTCCCCCTCAACCTCCTCAGTCGAGCACCCTGCCTGCAGGTCTTGACCGAGCGTTGACTTGGATTACCCGCAAGATCGAGGACCAGACGGCATTGGTCGTCATTGAGGGTGTCGGCTCCTACGGGGCCGGGCTGGCTGACCGGGTAGCCCACGCCGGGTTGCTGGTGGCCGAACCATCGGTGATGCCGGCCGCCGAACGTCGCGGGGTCGGTAAGACCGATGCGTTGGACGCGGTGCGTATCGCACGCTCGGTGCTGGGCGTAGATCCTGGCCGGCTGCGGCGGCCACGGGCCACCGGCCAGCGGGTGGTGCTGCGCGTTTTGACCGTCGCGCGCGAGGAGATGGTCGCCGAGCGTACCCGGGCAATCAACGCTCTGACCGCACTGCTGCGTACAGTCGAGCTCGGCGTCGATGCACGGAAAACGCTGCCGCACCGCATGTTCAAGGTCATTGCAGGATGGCGCGACCGCCGTGAGGATACCGTGATCGCCACCTGTCGCAAGGAAGCGATCCGGTTGGCCAACCGCATCGTCGCCCTCGACGGCAAGCTCGTCGACAACCGCAAGGCCCTCGATGCTGTCGTCGAGGCCGTCGCTCCAGAGTTGTGTGAACTTCCCGGTGTCGGCTCTGTCGTCGCTGCATGTGTCCTGACAGCGTGGTCACATCCCGGTCGAGTGCGCTCCGAAGCCGCGTTCGCCGCCCTGGCAGGTACCTGCCCGATCCCGGCGTCCTCGGGAAACACTGTGCGGCACCGACTCAACCGAGGCGGGGACCGGCGCCTCAACCGAGCACTGACCACGGTGGTGATCGTCCGTACGCGCACCCACGCCGCGACCCGGACCTACGTCACCCGTCGACGCGCCGAGGGCCGCACCACCAAGGAGATCATGCGCTCGCTAAAGCGCTACATCACTCGACAGCTCTACCGCACTCGACAGCTCTACCGCACTCTCGCTGCAGCACATCCCGTACCGATAACCCCTTGACACGATATAGACGCATCCCGGTCGGCATCAGGACACTCGAGAATCAACGCTATCGACTGCGGTGGGCCTGCATCCGGCAACTACGGCGAGCGCCATCCAGAACCAGACAGCTACGCCCCTGTTAACTCCGATGAGTCGGGAAGACCCGCCCCACCCGCCGATACGGGACAGCCCAAACACACACTAAGCTGGAGCAACAATCTTCAGGTCCGGTCCTGCGGCCAAACCCGATCACACCCGCCGCCGGCAAAAAATCGAGGCTGGTACCGATCGAGGCTAGTACCGTTCACTCGCCCGCAAGGCGCACCCCGAACCGCCCAACGCTACGATGCTAGAACGTTGTTGATTCTGCACCGACGATTGTCGGGTTCACCGGGCGGAATTCTGAAATTTGGATTATCTTTCTTGATGTTGAGCGCGTCTTTATAAAGTTCCAAACAAGACTTTTCTACTTCAGTTTTAGCTGTTTCCGGTTCAGCAACTCTGGCACCCCACAAAGTAAGTGCGAATGCTAGCAACGCCAAAACGAGGGGCGCTATTACCCATGTGGCGTATCGATGCTGACTCGATTCGTCATCCCCGGAGTTAGTCATGACAATCGAAAACACGATAATGAACAGACCGATGAAGAAACTTATTGCAAAAAAAGCGAGAGGAACAGTCCCCCAATTCTTACTGGACCAAAGCAGGCGCCAGAACCGGAATACTACGAAGATGTTCACAGCCAAAACAAATACGCCCAAGAGGATCGGAGCTACCAATAACTGGTGACGCCTCGCACTTTCGCGCACCGCGCCCTCATCTACCCTGGTCGGGACGACACCGGTGCCTCCCGGGACCGGTGCCTCCCGGGACCGCGATGCCCCCTCCGCGCCGGCGTTATCCAAGGGGCTGTCTGGGGCCGGATGAGCCCCCGCATGGTTTGCCATAATGGATGATCCTAGTATGCTAGGCCGGATCGTTCACAGCCGATTGGGGTCTCGGCATGAAGGTACGCGGAAGTGCCTGTTCGGCAGGGGATTCTTGGACTGCGGCACCAACCCTCAAGGGCAGTTTCGGGTTTCACCCGATCCGAGTGTTGTGTGACAACACCGCCGAACTCCTCGCAGCGCGGCTACGTCCCGCTAATGCTGGGACCAACGCCACCGCCGATCAGCTCGACGCGGAGCTGGCCGCGGGCTGGGGCGTCTTTGCCGCCGGCTGCGTGCCGCCGACCTAGGCCGACTCCCTGCCGACGACCCGTCCACCCACGACCCCAGGAAGCCCCGCGAGAACGGCAAGCCCACGGCGCCAGCCGGTCGTCGCCGCTACCCCAAAAAGAAAACAACCGCACTACACTCACGCAGCTGCCATCAACACCTTTGAAGTACCCCAGGTTTTGTTCCGATCTTTATAGGAGGATCAGGAACATGCCCCGTCAGTATTCGCCGGAGTTTCGCGATCGTGCGTTGCGGTTGTTGGACACCACGATGGAAGCCTCGGATATTTCCGAGTTCGAGGCCA